>JAYSQK010000214.1:0-3816 GCA_043721555.1 Frankiales bacterium | reverse complement strand
CTGCGCGCGCTGCAGATCCGCCTGCCCGGCGTGCACGAGGCCGTCATCCAGGGCTACTCGCACGCGATCGACCGGATCTTCCTGTACGCCGTACCGGTGTCGCTGCTGGCCTTCGTGGCCTCGTTCTTCATCAAGCAGGTGCACCTGGAGAGCAAGGTGCCCGGTGCGGGGCGCGCCGCCGGTGAGAGCGCCCCGTTGGCCGCGGGCGAGGCGAGCCTCGACGACCTGCCGGTCAGCGCCCCGTCGCACTAGCGGTCAGAGCGGAACGACGACCACAACAGCAGCAAAGCGGACCGGTCGCCGGGTCGGCGCACGCTCAGAGGTCGCTCGCGAGTGGCCGCTTCCCTGCTGTTGTGGTCGTTGGGCGGGGGCCACGCACCGGTTCGGGGCCACCCGCGGGGGCGGCGGCGCGATGCTTGTCCTGGATCGGGCCGGGAACCGCCCGGCGCGTCGCGGCCCGATCCAGCACAAGCCCGGCGAGCGTCGGGCCAGGTGGCCCGCCGGCCCGGGTGGGGGCCACGCGCCGGCCGGGGCAGGCGAGCCCCCTGGGCCGGCCCGTCCATCTGGTCAGTCGTCGGGGTGGGCATGCGGAGCCTGCGGTGCGCCGACGGCGCCGCCCAGCCCGGCGTACGGCGTCCGGTAGAGGCAGGCGTCGCAGTTCATCCGGATGTCGCCGGCGCGCGCCTCGTCGTAGCGGCCGAGCAGCAGCCCGGCCAGCCCGACCGACACCCCCAGCGGCTCGGAGACGACGATCTCGAGACCGGACACCTCAGCGGCCTGCGTCGCGACAAGGCGTGGCAGGTAACCCGGGCCGAGGAAGTACCTCGACAGCGCCACCCGCCGCGCCCCGCCGGCCCGGAGGCGTTCGAGCGCCTGCGGCACGGTCGGGCCGGTGGTCGAGACGAACGCGATGTCGACCGACGGGAACGACCGGCCCTCCCACAGCAGCCGGGCGGTGGCTGCGACACCTGCGTTGGCGTCGGGGTCGAGCGAACCGCCCGCCACCAGCACCACCGGCTCCGCAGTGACGCCGGCCTCGGCCAGTCGCCTGGCGAGCACGTCGACGACGACCGGGTGCGGCCCGAGTGGCCGGCCGTAGCGCAGGACCACGCCGGGATGGTCGAGCCGACCGGCCTGCACGGAGCCGGCGACGTCGGTCTTGGAGTGCGAGGCGGCACCGAGCAGCAGTGGCACGACGGTGATGTCGCGCTCCCCCGCCGCGACCAGCTGTCGCAGCGCCAGCCGGATCGAGGGGCTGGCGTTGTCGACGTACGCCGCCTCGGTGCGCAGCCCTGGCCGCTGCGCCGCGGCAGCAGCCAGCAGCCCGCGTACGACGTCCTGCGAGCCGGGGTCGCGCGAACCGTGGGCCACGCCGAGCAGCGTGCTCACGGCAGGATCCGGGCCGCGACGACCTCGCCGACGACCACGACGGCCGGGGCGGCCAGGTGCGCGGCGTCGACGGTCGCCGAGGCCAAGGTGGTGATCACGACCTCCTGACTGACCAGCGTGCCGTCGCGTACGACCGCGACCGGCGTGTCCGCCGACCGGCCGCCCGCGACGAGGGCGGCGCAGACGGCACCGAGGCGCTCGACGGCCATCAGCAGCACCACGGTCCCACCCAGGCGGGCCAGCGCGTCCCAGTCGACGGTGGAAGCCGGGTCGCCGGGCGACAGGTGGGCGCTGACGACCGACACCGACTGGGTGACGCCCCGAGCGGTGACGGGGATCCCGGCCCATGCGGGCACGGCGAAGGCGCTCGGCACGCCGGGCACGACCTCGACGGCGACGCCGGCGTCCACGCAGGCGGCCACCTCCTCGATGCCACGGGCGAACACGTGCACATCGCCGCCCTTGAGCCGGACCACCCGCGCGCCGGCGAGGGCCCGGTCGACCAGCAGCTGTTCGATGTCGCGCTGCGACCACGACCCGCCGTGGGCGGACTTGCCGGTCTCGACCACCTCGACGCCGTCGGCCAGCTCGACCTGTGGCGCCAGCCGGTCGCGGACGACGAGATCGGCCTGGGCCAGGAGCTGCCGGCCCCGCACGGTGAGCAGCCCGGGGGCGCCGGGTCCGCCGCCGACGAGCGCGACCGAACCGGCGCCGGACCGCGACCGGCGCAGTGGCAGGGCGCCGGTGTCGATCGCCAGGGCGATCGCATCGCGCAACACGACCGACCGGCGGGGGTCCCGGCCGGCAGTCACCGACACGACGACCTCGTCGACGCGGGCCACCGCGGGCACCCAGGCCGGCGACCTCGACGCGTCGTCGGCGCGCACACACCACACGCCGCGGGCGAGGCACGCGGCCGCCACGGCGTCGTCGACGACCCCGGTGCAGGCGTGCACCAGCCAGGCGCCGTCGACATCGCTGTCACGAAAAGCCCTGCGCTGCAGTGGGAGTCCGAGCTCCGCGGCATCGATCGCCACTACCTCGACCGCGGCCCCCGCCGCGACCAGCGCCTCGATCCGGCGCAGCGCCACCGGCCCCGCCCCGACCACGAGCACCCGCTTGCCCGTCAGGTCGAGGTGCAGCGGGTAGGAGCTCAGACCCGCACTCCGAGCGTGCTGCCGACCATGCCGGCGGCGAGCGTCGCGCCGGTCGCCTCGTCGATCAGGACGAAGGCCCCGGTCGCCCGGTCGTCGGCGTAGTCGTCGACGAACACCGGCGACGCCGTGCGGATCGTCACCAGCCCGATGTCGTTGAGGTGCAGCGAGGTGGCCCCGTGTCGGGACAGCGTCGTGACGTCGAGCCGGTCGTGCAACTCGGTGACGATCGCCTTGACCGAGCGGGTCGTGTGCTTGAGCAGGAGCTTGCGTCCCGGCAACAGCGGCGAGTCGGCCATCCAGCACACGGTCGCCTCGAAGCTCGACGTGACCGTCGGCACGTCGTCGGCCGCGGCAATGAGATCGCCTCGGCTGACGTCGATCTCGTCAGCGAGGCGGACCGTGACGGCCTGCCGCGCGGTGGCCTGCTCGAGCGGCCCGTCCGCCGTGTCGAGCGCCAGCACCGTCGTACGCCGGGACGAGGGCAGGACCACGACCTCGTCGCCGGGCCGCAGCGTGCCAGTGGTGACCGTGCCGGCATAGCCGCGGTAATCGGGCAACTCGACCGACATCGGCCGGATGACGTACTGCACCGGGAAGCGGGCGCCGCGCCGGCCGAGGTGGTCCCGCTCGACCTCCACGGTCTCGAGGTGCTCGAGCAGCGCGGGCCCGGTGTACCAGGGCGTCCGCTCGCTGCGGTGCACCACGTTGTCGCCCGGCAGCGCGGCCAGCGGGATCGCCGTGACATCGGGAAGCTCGAGACTGGCTGCAAACGACCGGAAGTCAGCCACGATCGCGTCGTAGACAGACTGGTCGAAGTCGACGAGGTCCATCTTGTTGACGGCGAGGACCAGGTGCGGCACCCGCAGCAGGGCCGACAGCGAGGCGTGCCGGCGGGTCTGCTCCAGCACCCCCTTGCGCGCGTCGACGAGGACCAACGCGAGGTCGGCGGTCGACGCACCGGTGACCATGTTGCGGGTGTACTGCACATGGCCGGGGGTGTCGGCGACGATGAACGAGCGTGCAGCGGTGGCGAAGTAGCGGTAGGCCACGTCGATGGTGATGCCCTGCTCGCGCTCGGCCCGCAGCCCGTCGGTGAGCAGCGCCAGGTTGGTGTAGTCGTCACCGCGGTCGGCGGAGGTCTTCTCGACCGCCTCGAGCTGGTCGGTGAACACGCTCTTGGAGTCGTACAGCAGCCGGCCGATCAGGGTCGACTTGCCGTCGTCGACCGACCCGGCGGTGGCGAACCTGAGCTGGTCAGCCACTAGAAGTA
>JAYSQK010000213.1:0-2680 GCA_043721555.1 Frankiales bacterium | reverse complement strand
GTTGTGGCCTCCGTCAGCGCTGCAGAGGTGGGACGCGGAGCCCCAGGAAGGGCACCCGCTCCAAGATCGCGGTGCCGGCGCGGAACACCGCGACCGGATCGCGGGTCAGCAGCCACATCCACCGCTCGTCGGCCTGGCGGCGGGCCAGGAAGGCGACCCGTTTGGCCGGACCGCAGGCCAGGATCGCCCACTCGTTCGCGAGCGCGTCGTCCACCCGCAACGGCACCGTGAGGGGGCGCGAGCGGTCGGACGGCACATCCCGCGGCATGTCCGGGCCGAGGATCACCACGACCGCCCCGGCAGCGACCAGCAGCGACATGCTCCGGCGCAGGTCCGGCGGCACCGGACCGGCGGTCGGCAGGATCACCAGGGCCATCGACGTCCCCGACACCAGCGCGGAGGTCTCGACGTTGCGAAAGCGGGCTGCGAGCACCTGCTGGCTGCTGGCGGCCTGAACGTCGCCGGGCAGCGCCGCGGCCGCTCGGCCATAGACCGAGGAGGTCGGTGCGGGGGCGCGCTTGGCGGCCTGCGGGGCCTTGAGTGCCAGGACGGACGCGCGCAGCCGCCCGACGTGCTCATCGACGAGATCGTCCATGCTGCGTGCATCGGCGGATTGCGCCGTCGGCTTGATCTCCTACCGTGGTCTCGTGAGTGATCTCGTCCCCCCGGGCTGGCCGCCGGGCGTCCTGCCCCCGCAGGCGCCCGAGTGGGAGCGCAGCGCTGTCGCGTGGCTGTTCGACCTCTGCCCGCCGGACTACCGCGCGCACGAGGTCCTGCGCCGGCACCCCGTGGTGCTGGCCCGCTTCGCCGGCGGCCATGTCACGGCAGCGGTTGCGGCCGCCCGCGAAGGGTTGCGCACGCTGCGGGCCGACCTCAAAGGCGTCGTGCCGCCCGATGTGGTCGAAGCGGCCATCGGTGCCTATGACCGGGAGGGTCGGCGGCTCGTGCAGACCGGCCGCCAGGTCGCCCTGGTCGAGGCAGCCCTGCGCGGCGAGCGGCACGTCCCGCGGCTGTAGGCGAGCCGTGCGGCCCCGGCGTACGAACGGCTGATTGGCGTGGTCCGGACTACCCTTTGCCACGACAACCGAGCCCGAGGAGCGTGTGTGAGCCTGCTGGAGACCGTCCACGGTCCGGCCGACCTCAAGCGGCTCGCCCCCGGCGACCTGCCCCTGCTGGCCGCCGAGATCCGCGACTTCATGATCGAGAAGGTGTCGCGCACCGGTGGCCACCTCGGCCCCTCGCTCGGGGTCGTCGAGATCACCCTGGCGATCCACCGGGTCTTCGACTCACCCCGCGACAAGGTGCTGTGGGACACCGGCCATCAGGCCTACGTCCACAAGATCGTGACGGGTCGGCAGGGCGGGTTCGACTCGCTCCGCAAGCGCGGCGGGCTGTCGGGCTACCCGAGCCGCAGTGAGTCCGAACACGACGTCATCGAGAACTCACACGCCTCGACCGCGCTGTCCTACGCCGACGGCATGAGCAAGGCCTACGCCCTGCGCGGCGAGAAGCGGTCCGTCGTCGCGGTGGTCGGTGACGGCGCGCTGACCGGCGGGATGTGCTGGGAGGCGCTCAACAACATCGCCGCCTCACACCGCCCGGTCGTGGTCGTCGTCAACGACAACGGCCGCTCCTACTCGCCCACGATCGGCGGTCTGGCCGAGCATCTCGCGTCGCTGCGGATGACCCCGCAATACGAGCAGACCCTCGATGTGGTCAAGGCGGCGCTGTCGCACACCCCGCTCATCGGGCCGCCGATCTACGAGGCGCTGCACGGGCTCAAGCGTGGCATCAAGGACTTCCTGCAGCCGCAGGTGCTGTTCGAGGACCTCGGACTGAAGTACGTCGGGCCGATCGACGGCCACGACGAGCAGGCGATGGAGTCGGCGCTACGCCGGGCCAAGGACTTCGGCGGGCCGGTCATCGTGCACGCCGTCACGGTCAAGGGATACGGCTATCAGCCGGCGGTCGACGACGAGGCCGACTGTCTGCACAGCGTCGGGGTCGGCACCGATCCGCTCACCGGCAAGGGGCTCACCCCGGCCGCCCGCTCGTGGACCAACGTGTTCTCCGACGAGATCGTGGCCGTCGGCGATGAGCGGCCGGACGTCGTCGCGATCACCGCCGCGATGCTGCAACCCGTTGGCCTGCAGCGCTTCTCGCAGGCCTATCCGGATCGGACCGTCGACGTGGGCATCGCCGAGCAGCACGCCGTGACCTCCGCGGCCGGCCTCGCGGTCGGGGGCCTGCATCCGGTCGTCTGCCTGTACGCCACCTTCCTCAACCGGGCCTTCGATCAGGCCCTGATGGACGTTGCGCTGCATCGGCTGCCGGTGACGTTCGTGCTCGACCGGGCCGGGATCACCGGTGAGGACGGCGCCTCGCACAACGGCATGTGGGACCTGTCGATCCTGCAGGTCGTGCCCGGCATCCGGATCGCGGCGCCCCGCGACGAGCCCACCCTGCGCGAGGAGCTCCGCGAGGCCCTCGCCATCGATGACGGGCCGACGGTCGTGCGCTTCCCCAAGGGGGCGGTCGGCGACGACATCGCGGCGATCGAGCGGCGGGGCACTGTCGACGTCCTGCGCCGGGCCGACGGCGACGACGTGCTGCTGGTCGCGGTCGGCGCGATGGCCCGGGTCGCCCTCGAGGTCGCCGGCCGGGTCGGCGACCAGGGGAT
>JAYSQK010000212.1:0-2155 GCA_043721555.1 Frankiales bacterium | reverse complement strand
GCGAACAACGTCACGGCCGACGACCCGGGTGCTGCGCCGCGCGAGACGTGCAGCGGCTCGAACGGCGAGCCGTCCTCGGCTTCGGCGAAGCAGAACGTGTACTTGCCGGGGTTGCCCAGGGTCGCCCGGTCGACCTCGCCCGGACGGCCGCCACCGACGTTGCGGATCACCAGTTGCAGGGCCCGGCCGATCGTGGCGTTGGCGCGGTTGCCCTGGCCCAGGGCGTTGCCGCCGCTGTTCATCCCGATGGCCTGGGCGATCGGGCCGTTGACAACCACGACGGGGGAGGAGAAGTAGGTCGTGGCGAGCAGCCCGTGGGCGTTGAACGCGTCGGTGCAGGCGGCCTCGACCGCAGCCAGGACGACCGGCAGATGCTCCGGCAGGCAGCCGGCCATGACTGCGTTGATCGCCACCTTCTCGACCGAGCAGGGCACGAGATCAGGTGGTACGACGGCGATCAACTCGGCTGGGTCACGCCCGGCCAGCATCCGCAGCACCCGCGCCTCGGTCGGCGGCACGACCGGCAAGCCGTCGGTCCAGCCGCGGGCGTACGCCGCCTCGACGTCGTCCTCCAGCTCGGCCAGCTCGACCTGCCGGGAGGTCAGCACTCGCCCGCCGTACCGTCGGTTCAGCGCCGGCTCGATGTCCGGCTCGACCGACTTCGAGCCGCAGCCGGGGCGGTGCTCCGGCAATCCCGCACCGAGGCCGGCGATGCCGGTCAGCGCCTCCCACTGCGGCCGGAGCCAGCCCTCGACCCGGTCCACCTCGACCCCGTCGACCACCCGAACGAGGGTCGGCACGGTGACCACCTGCAGCTGCCAGCTCAGCTCGAGCTCGGTGTCGTCCCGCCGGACCACGTGCGGCGGCCACTGCGGGTCGTCCTGGGTCGCCACCGTGAGCGCGGTCCGGCCGGCAAGCTCCTCGAGGACCGGTGCGACGAGGACACACGTCGGACAGTCGCGCTTGACCACGGCGAGGAGGCCTTCGGGCAGCTGCACGGGTCCGACGCTAGCCTTCGCCGATGATCTCCGACACCCTGCAGGTCGACGTTGCGGTGCTGCAGCGCGAGACCGGCTGGCTGGTCAAGGATGTCGGCGCCTGCAGGGATGATCTTTGTACACCGATGCCGGCCGGCACCCTGTCCGGCGACCGGGTCGACCTGACCGCCTTCGCCGACCGCCTGGGTATGCCGGTCGTGCACGACGCCGAGCACGGGCTGTGGTCGCTGGGTCCGCAGGCCGGTGGCCGGGCGATGACGACCGTCCAGGCGCCCGATCTGGTGCTGCCGACGCTGACCGGCGAGCCGTTCGCGCTCTCGGCCCTGCGCGGCAAGAAGGTGCTGATCGCCGCCTGGGCCAGTTGGTGAGGCTGCCGCTTCGACCTGCCGGTCTGGCAGGCCTTGCGCACCGAGCTCGCCCCGCGGGGGTTCGAGCTGCTCAGCGTCGCGATGGACCTCGGCGGGGCTGACGCCGCCCGGCCCTTCGTCCCGGACGACGTCGACTTCCCGGTCGTCGTCGACAGCGCGCACACCCTCGGCGAGTTGTTCGGCGTCATCAACGTCCCCAGCGGCATCTGGATCGACGAGGGTGGTGTCGTCGTACGCCCGCCGGAGACCGCCTACCCGGCTCGGCCGACGTTCGCCGACATCGACACCGACGACCCGGCGGTGCAGGCCCGGCTCGGCGAGGGCGCGATCCGCCGGCTCCGCACGGTCATCCCCGAGCTGGGCAAGATGCAGCTCGACCCCGAGGCCTACGTCGCGGCCCTACGCGACTGGGTCGCCCACGGCTCGGCGAGCCGCTACGCCCTGTCGCCGCAGGAGGTCATCGAGCGTTCCCAGCCCCGGGATCGGGAGCAGGCCGAGGCCGCCGCTGCGTTCGCGCTGGGCCAGCACCTGCACCGGACCGGTCAGCCGGACGCGGCGGTCCGCTGGTTCCGCGAGAGCCACCGGCTGCAGCCGGACAACTGGACCTACCGGCGGCAGGCCTGGAGCCTGGTCGACCCCGGCCAGGGACCGACCGAGCAGTACGACGGCGACTGGCTCACCGACGTACGCCGGGTCGGGGCTGAGCACTACTACGCCCCGCTGGAGCTCGAGCCGCGGGACTAGGCAGGTGCCCGCCCGACGTTGCCCTGAGGTGCTGACCCCGACCCC
>JAYSQK010000211.1:0-4859 GCA_043721555.1 Frankiales bacterium | reverse complement strand
TCCTACATCGAGGTGCAGCTGGCCCGGGTGATGAATGCCCGGGCCGCCGAGTTGTTCGATGCGGGTCAGGATGCCGGCGAAGCGGCCAACATGGCGAAGTACGCCGCCGGCGAGGCGTGCCTCGGCGCGCTGGACAACGCCATCCAGACCCACGGTGGCAACGGCCTGTCCAACGAGTACGGCCTGTCCGACCTGTGGTTCACCGCCAGGATGCTGCGAACCGCGCCGGTGAGCCGTGAGATGATCTTCAACTTTATCGCCCAGCACAGCCTGGGTCTGCCCAAGAGCTACTAGGCACCGGGCCGAGGGAGAGCCGAGATGGGCTTCACGCTGGCCGAGGTGGTCCGGGAGCACGCGCGCACCCGGCCCGGGGCGCCCGCGATCAGCTGGGGTGAGCTGACCTGCACCTTTGCCGAGCTCGACACCCGCAGCTCACAGGTGGCCAACGCGCTGGTCGCCGCCGGTGTTCGGCCGGGAAGTCGCGTCGCGTTCCTCGGCAAAAACAGCCCGGCGTTCTTCGAGGTGGCCTTCGGCTGCAGCAAGGTGGGCGCCGTTGTCGTCGGCCTCAACTGGCGACTTGCCGCCGCCGAGATCGCCGCCATCGCCAGCGACGCCGACCTGGCTGTCCTGTTCGTGGGGCCGGAGCAGCTCCCGCTCGTCCCACCGGACCTGGCTGGGTGCACGACTGTCGTCCTGGACGAGCACTACGACCAGTGGCTGCTCGGGGCGAGCGGCACCGATCCCGGTGTCTTGAGCGGGCCGGCGGACGTCGTCCTGCAGCTCTACAGCTCAGGCACCACCGGCCAGCCCAAGGGCGCGATGATCACCAACGCGAACCTGGCGTACACCGTCCGGATGGCCGCCGGCGCCTGGGCGATGGGCCCGGACAGCGTCAATCTCGTGCCCTCCCCGCTGTTCCACATCGGCGGGGCGGGCTACGGCCTGACGGCGATGAGCCAGGGCGGTCACACCATCCTGCCGCTGGACAGCGATCCGGCCGGCCTGCTCGCCACGATCGAGCGCCATGGTGTGACGCACGCGTTCCTCGTCCCGGCGGTCATCCAGTCGCTGGTGGACGCCCCGGACGTCGGGTCGACAGACCTTTCTACGTTGGAGCTCATCGGGTACGGCGCGGCGCCGATGACCGAGGCCCTACTGCTGCGCTCGATCGCGGTGCTGGGCTGCCGGTTCCTCGGGGTCTACGGCATGACCGAGACCAGCGGGACCGTGGTGGTCCTCGCGCCGGAGGACCACGATCCCGGCGGACCACGCGCGCACCTGTTGCGCTCGGTCGGCCGGCCGCTCCCCTGGGTGGAGCTCGCCATCAACGACGCCGCCACCGGTGCGGCCATGCCGGTGGGGGAGGTCGGCGAGATCTGGGTCCGCTGCGGTCAGAACATGCCCGGCTACTGGCATCAACCCGAAACCACCGCCCAGGCGCTCGTCGGCGACGGGTGGCTGCGCACCGGCGACAGCGCCCACCTCGACGCCGAGGGGTATCTGTTCCTGCACGACCGGATCAAGGACATGATCATCTCTGGTGGTGAGAACGTCTATCCCGCCGAGGTCGAGAACGTGCTCGCCGATCACCCGGCCGTCCAGGACGTGGCCGTCATCGCCGTGCCCCACGAACGCTGGGGGGAGACGGTGAAGGCGGTGGTGGTGCTGCGGGCGGGGGCAGTCCCTGCGGACGGGGAGCTGCTGGCATTCGCGCGCACCCGGCTGGCTCGCTACAAGTGCCCCACCTCGCTGGAATACGTCGACGCCCTACCCCGCAATGCATCCGGCAAGGTCTTGAAGAAGGACCTGCGGGCCCGTTACGCGGTGCCGGCGCCGTGAGCGGCCCGACCCTGCTCTCGCTGGTCCGTCGCTGGTCGGTCGACTGGCTCAACGGCCAGCACCCGGAGGCCTGCGAGCAGATCCTCGCGCCGGAGTACAACCTGCTCATCGGCGGATTCGTCCTTGGCCCCCGCGAGGAGTACATCCCGGCGACGCTGGTGCAGCTGGGCCGCTACCCCGGTCTGGTCGTCACCGTGCATCAGCTCGCCTGCACCGAGGACCGGGTGGCGCTGGTCTTCTCCGAGCACGGGGCGTCGGCCCGGCTCGAGGGTCGCGCGGCCGCCTGGTCGGGCGTCGCGATCTTCCGCTGGGACGGTCAGGCGTTGACCGGCTGCATGGCCGAAGAGGACTACTACGGACGCCGGCGGCAGCTCGGCGACGGCCAGGCCGACCTGGTCGAGCGGCCGATGGTGGCGCCGTGGGACCAGCCGGCCGGCCGCCCGGACCCCGATGCCGAGCAGGTCGTCCGGGACTGGCTGGCCGGGTCCGACCTGCGCGGCGCACCGGTCGTGTGTGATGACGAGGGAACCGGCCAACCGGCGACCCGCCTGCTGGCGGTGGAGTCCTGCCGCATCGACGAGCTGTTCTCCAGCGGGGATCAGGTGGCGTTCCACGCCGGTCAGACGGGCCGCTACCTCGGCGGTCTCGACGGGCTGGACGATCTCGTCGGCCGATCCGCGACGATCGAGCTGGCCGGACTGGTCACCGTCCGGGACGGCCGAGTCGTCGCAGGCAGGGTGGTCCGCGACCGGCTCGGCACCGCCCGGACGCTGCGTGAGCAGGCCGGCGTCGTACCCGCCCTAGGGTCAGCGCCGTGACCGAGGCTGTGGATGTCCGGCGCGAGGGCCGGACCCTCGTCATCACGATCGACCGGCCGCACGCCCGCAACGCCATCGACCTGGCCACGGCGATGGCCATCGCGGCGGGTCTGGACCTGCTGGACGCCGACGGCTCGCTCACGGTCGGGGTGCTGACCGGCGCCGGGGGGACATTCAGCAGCGGCATGGATCTGAAGGCCTTCCTGCGCACCGGGGAGCGCCCAGAAGTGCCCGGGCGGGGCCTGGCCGGGATGACGCGCACCCCGCCGCTCAAGCCGCTCATCGCTGCCGTCGAGGGGTACGCGCTTGCCGGTGGGTTCGAGCTGGTGCTCGCCTGCGACCTGGTCGTTGCGGCGCGGGACGCCAGCTTCGGTCTGCCCGAGGTGACCCGCGGTCTCATCGCCGGCTCGGGTGGCCTGCTGCGGCTGCCGCAGCGCATCCCCCCGGCCATCGCGATGGAGCACGCCCTGACCGGCGCGCCGCTGTCCGCGCAGGACGCGCATCGTTGGGGCCTCGTCAACGTCCTCACCGCGCCCGGCGAGGCGCTGCAAGCCGCGTTGCGCCTGGCCGCCCGGATCGCCGCGAACGGGCCGCTGGCCGTGCGCACCACCAAGCACCTCGTCGCCGGATCCGGGTCCTGGTCAGCCGAGCAGGCGTGGGCGGTGCAGGACGAGCAACTGCTGGTCGTCGTCGAGTCCGCCGATGCCAAGGAGGGCGCCGCGGCCTTCGTCGACAAGCGCCCGCCGGTGTGGCAGGACCGATGAGGCTCGCGAGCTTCTGGGTGGGCGAGGCGGTGACGGCCGGCGTGGTCGTCGGCGACGTCGTCCATCCGTGGCTGGACGGCACGACCGTGCTGGACCTGGTCCGGCAGGGACTCGAGGGGGCGCTCGCCGCCGGCGCCGACGTGGTCGCGACCTCGCCCAGCCAGCCGCTGGCCGGGTTACGGCTCGCGCCACCGCTGCAGCCACCGAGCGTCCGCGACTTCATCACCTTCGAACAGCACGTCGAGGGTGCCCTGCGAGCGGTCGTCGAGGACGCCACCGTCCCGCCCGAGTGGTACGACGCGCCGGCGTTCTACTTCACCAGTCCGCACGCGCTGATCGGCGCGCAGGACGACGTCGTGGTGCCACCGGGCTGCGAGTTGCTCGACTTCGAGCTCGAAGTCGCGGCGGTGGTCGGCCGCGATGGCCGCGATCTGCTGCCCGCAGCGGCGGCGGATGCGCTGTTCGGCTACACGATCTTCAATGACTGGTCGGCTCGCGACCTGCAGCGGCGGGAGATGAAGGTCGGGCTGGGTCCCTGCAAGGGCAAGGACTTCGCCAGCACGCTCGGTCCGTGGCTGGTCACGGCCGATGAGCTGGCGCCCTACCTCGACGAGGAGGGTCGGCTCGGCCTCACGATGGCCGTGCAGGTCAACGGTCGTGAACTCGGCCGCGACCTGCTGTCCAACATGGGGTGGACCTTTCCAGAGCTCCTGTCGTACGCGTCCCGGGGCGCCCTCGTACGCGCCGGCGATGTCCTTGGCTCCGGGACCTGCGGCAGCGGCTGTCTCGCCGAGCTCTGGGGTCGCAGCGGGCGGCAGGAGCCGGCTGCGCTGCAGCC
Organism: Frankiales bacterium; assembly: GCA_043721555.1. GTDB lineage: Bacteria > Actinomycetota > Actinomycetes > Mycobacteriales > SCTD01 > JAYSQK01. Next base: position 600 of record JAYSQK010000211.1, on the reverse strand, counting down.
CGGCGACGTGGTCACGATGACCGTCGAGGGGATCGGCACCATCACCAACCGGGTCGTCCCCGGTCCCACCGGCGACCCGGTACCGAGGGCCAGACCGCGGCGCTAGTGCTTCGGGGGTTTCCAGACCAGCCCCTGCCGTGAGCGGACAATTCGGGTCCCCAGCGGGGGTAGGGCACCGGATCCGGCCAGGGATCGTGGCCGCGGCGCTGAGCGCAAGCACCGGCGGGTGTCGACCTACCCCAGGGGGGTATGCTTGCCAGCGTGAGCCAACCTGCACAGAACGCCCAGACCGCACCGCTGCCTGACGGCGATGATCCTGCGCGGGGATACAGCGCGCATCGGACTGCCCACCTCAGGCGGCTGGCCCGGATCGAGGGCCAGGTGCGGGGCATCGCGGGCATGATCGAACAGGACAAGTACTGCATCGACGTCCTCACGCAGGTGTCGGCGGCGACGAAGGCCCTGCAGGCGGTGGCCCTGGCGCTGCTCGATGAACACCTGGCCCACTGCCTCGTGCACGCCGTCCAGGCAGGTGGCGCCGAGAAGGACGCCAAGCTCGAGGAAGCCTCCGCCGCAATCGCCAGGCTGGTGCGTTCGTGA
>JAYSQK010000210.1:0-2498 GCA_043721555.1 Frankiales bacterium | reverse complement strand
TTCAACCGGATGGCCCGTGACCAGACCATTGCCTCGGCGTACAGCGTCCGGGCCCGTCCGCAGGCGACCGTCAGCGCGCCGCTGACCTGGGACGAGGTGCCGGCCTGCGAGATCGCCGACTTCGACATCTGGACGATGCGCGACCGGTTCGCCCGGCTCGGCGATGTGCACGCCGCGATTGACGAGGTGGCGCACGACCTCACGCCGCTGCTCGAGCTGTACGCGCGCCAGGACGAGGGCGAGGCGCCCTACCCGCCGCAGTTCCCGAAGATGGCGGGCGAGCCGCTGCGGGTCCAGCCCTCACGCGCCAAGGACCGCCCAAAGCTCTGACCCCACCCTGCGCCGATCATGGACCTTGTGCTGCCGCCGCACGCTCAGCGGACCAGCACAACCTCCATGATCGGCGGGGAGAGGGGGGTCAGGCGTTCTGCTCTGCGGCCTCGACGTTGACCAGCTGGTCGGCGAGCACGAAGAAGGTCGGCGCCCACAGCCCGACGAAGATGCCGAACCGCTCCGCGTGGGCGGCGTCGCCGGAACCCTTGGCGGTGCGCCAGGTGGCGATGCTGCCCAGGATCGAGGCGAAGCCGAGGATCTGCAGGATGTCGCTGCTGATGCCGGCCTTGTGCAGGCGCTGTACGAGCACGGGGGACTCCTTGGTCGGGAAGATCAGTGGAGGGGACACCGTTGCACCGACCCGGCCGCGCCGCGAGCCGAAACGTCAGCGGCGAGGGCGCAGCAGGCCTTCCTGGACGACGCTGGCGGCGAGTGCGCCGTCCTGGGTGTAGATCGAGCCGCGGGCCAGGCCCCGGCTCGAGCCGGTCCAGGGGGACTCCTGGTCGTAGAGAAACCACTCATCGGCCCGGAACGGCCGGTGGAACCACATCGCGTGGTCCAGGCTCGCGCCGACGACATCGCCGGTGCCCCAGGCCTTGCCGTGCGCCAGCAGGGTGGAGTCCAGCAGCGTCATGTCCGAGGCGAACGTCACCGCGCACACGTGCAGTAGCGGGTCGTCCGGCAGCGTCCCGTCGGCGCGCATCCAGACCCGCGAATGCTGCACCGGGGTTCCGGTCTCCTGGGCGATCCGCGGCGGGTCACCGACATAGCGGACGTCGATCGGCCGCGGCCGGATGTACCAACCGCCGAGCTCATCGGCGTACGGCGACATCCGCTCCGACAGCGTGCTGAGCTCCTCCGGGGCGGGGACCTCCGGCATGGTGATGGCGTGCTCGAAGCCCGGCTCGACGATCTGGAACGACGCCGACAGGTGGAAGATCGCCTTGCCGTGCTGGACCGCGACGACCCGCCGGGTGGTGAAGCTGCGGCCGTCGCGGATCCGGTCGACCTCGTAGACGATCGGGATGGCCGGGTCGCCCGGGCGCAGGAAGTAGGCGTGCAGGCTGTGCACCGGCCGGTCCGGCGGGACGGTTCGGCCGGCTGCGACGAGGGCCTGGCCGGCGACCTGACCACCGAACACCCGCTGCAGCGACTCGTCGGCCTGCTTGCCCCGGTAGATGTCCTCCTCGATCTTCTCGAGGTCGAGCAGGTCGATCAGCCGGTCGAGCGGGGTCGGGCCCTGGACAACGGTCACCGAGGCATCGTGTCAGGCCTCGTGGACGCGCCCGGCCTCGACCCGCAGCGTCCTGGTCGTCCGCAGCGAGGCGAGCAGTCGCCGGTCGTGCGACACCAGCAGCAGCGTCCCCTCGTAGGCTTCCAGCGCCTGCTCGAGCTGCTCGATGGCCGGCAGGTCGAGGTGGTTGGTGGGCTCGTCCAGCACCAGGCAGTTGACGCCGACCGCCTGCAGCAGCGCGAGTGCGGCGCGGGTCCGCTCACCCGGCGACAGGCTCGAGGCGGCCCGGGTCACGTGGTCGCCGCGCAGGCCGTACTTCGCCAGCAGGGTGCGCACCTCACCGGCCGGCCAGTCGGTCCGCTGCTCCAGCACCTCAACAACGGTCGGGTCCCCGTCGAAGGCGAGCCGGGCCTGGTCGACCTCGCCGAGCAGCACCCCGGAGCCGAGCGACTGCCGGCCGGCGCTCAGCGGGATGCGCCCGAGCAACGCCCCGAGCAACGTCGTCTTGCCGGCGCCGTTCGGCCCGACCACGGCGATGCGCTCGGCCCAGCCGATCTGCAGATCAACCGGTCCGAGGGTGAAGCCGTCCCGGGCGACGACGGCCCCGGACAGCGTCGCGACGACGGCGCCGGAGCGCGGCGCGGCGGCGATCGACATCTGCAGCTGCCACTGTTTGCGCGGTTCCTCGACCTCGTCGAGCTGCCTGAGCTGACTCTCGATCGTCCTGACCCGACCGGCCGAGTGGGTCGCCGCCTCCATTCGCGCGCCCCTCGCGACGCGGTCGCTGTCGGGCGCCTTGCGCTTGGCCCGGACGGCGCCGCGCACCGACTGTTCGCGTTGGCGCTGCGCCTGGGTGACGAGGCCCGCCCGCTTGTCGTCGTACTCCTCGAAGGCATTGCGAGCCTGCCGCCTGGCCAGCTCGCGCGCTTCG
>JAYSQK010000209.1:0-8220 GCA_043721555.1 Frankiales bacterium | reverse complement strand
TGGAGGAGCTCGCCCGGGCGGTCGTCAGCACCGTGCACGAGGCGGTGCAGGACCTGCCGGCGCCGCACCGCCAGGTCCTCGAGGCGATCAGCCTGCTGCCGGCAGGCGCGACCGTCCGTGATCTGCTCGCGCTCGACCCGGGCCACGACGTCGAGGCAGGCCTGAGCGAGATCGTCGATGACCTGCGCGCCCGCTTCCTGCTGCGTCCCGGGACGCCGGACCTGCATCTCGTCGGGCCGGTGCGACATGAGCTCCCGCACCCGCTCGGCCTCGGCCGTGGTGTCGACGGCTGCCATGAATACACGCCGTATACCGAGCTCTGCGACCTGCTCGCCGGCCTCGACCAACCCCGGCCGCGCAGCCGGGACGCCGCCCGCGCCGCGCTCCGGGAGCTGTTCGGCAACCTCGAAGACCTGACCGCCTCGCTGGCGGATCTGCCGCCGCCGGCGCTCGAGTTGTTGCGGCGTGCCGACCGGGACGGGCCGGTGCTGGCCTATCCCGGGGTCGACCCGTTCCAGGCGCTGCTGCCCGACGACCCGGTCCTGACCATCTGCGTCCTGCTGGGCCTGCTGCCGGTGGTCGGCGTCAACCGGGTCGAGCTGCCGCAGGAGGTCGGGCTCGCGCTGCGCTGGCCCGCCGCGACGCGCTGGCAGCTCGACGGGCCGACCCCCGCGGCCCTACCGACGGTTGCGGCGCACGTCGACGCGGCCTGCGCCGAGGCGGTGCACCGGCTGCTCGACGACGTGGACGCCGTCGTCGCGCGGATCGAGGCCAAGCCGGTCCCGTTGCTCGCGAGCGGCTCGGTGGGGGTCAAGGAGCTGCGCGCGCTGGCGAGCGGCGTCTGCGAGGCGTCGAGCTGCGCGACCCTGCTCGCGCTGCTGGACCGGCTCGGTGTCATCGACAAGACCCGCAAGGATCTGCGTACGACGAGCCAGTGGCCGGCCTGGTCGGCGCTGCCGGAGTACGGCCGCTGGAGCGATCTCGTCCGGGCCTGGCTGGGGCTGACCGACCTGCCGGCCAGCCGGCCGGGCAGCGAGCGACGGCTCAAGGCCGCGCTCAGCTTCTCTTACGACACCCGCCTCCAGCCCGAGCGGCTGCGGCTGCTCCGGCTCCTCGCGGCCGCCCCGGCGTCGTCGTACGACGCGGCTGGCTGGCTGGCCCACTGGGAGCACCGGTGGCCGGCCCGGCGGCTGTCCGTGCACGACCGGCAGGGAACGGTCCCGGACGCCGAGCTGCGCGCGGACCTGCTGCACGAGGCCGGGCTGCTCGGCTTGCTCGCCGACGGGGCGGCCACCCCGCTGGCCAAGGCGCTGCCCGAGCGGAGCGATCTCGCGGCGTTGCTGACGCGGATCGCCGGCGCGGGAGAGACCGGCGTGCGGGCCCAGGCCGACCTGACGCTGATCTGCACCGGCCGGCCCGCCCGGGAGATGAAGGTCGCGCTGGACCGGATCGCCGCGGTCGAGCAGTCCGGCCGTGCCACCGTCTGGCGGGTGTCGGAGCGGTCGCTGACCACGGCCTACGACGCGGGCGACACACCGGAGCAGGTCGACGCCGTCCTCGAGCGGTACGCCGGGACAGTGCCGCAGGCGATGAGCTATCTCGTCAAGGACGCGCACCGCCGGCACGGCCGGGTCCGGGTGGGCGCAGCGACGGCGTACATCGTGGTGGACGACGACGGGGTGTTGCAGGACGCGCTGCTCCGTAAGGGGCCGGCGGCCAAGACCGCAAAGGCGCTCGGCCTGCGCCGGGTCGCGCCGGGGGTCGCGGTCTCGCGCGGCTCGGTCGCGGCCACCGTCGAGGTGCTGCGGGCCCTCGGGGTCCCGGCCGTGGCCGAGACCGGTGGCGAGAGCGGTCCCTCCGGTCGGCCGCGGCGAGCCCCTGCCCCGGCGTACAGCAGGCCACTGCCGCCGCTGCCCCGACTCGACCAGCCCGATGAGATCGCCGCCCGGGTCGCGGCATTGCTCGGCGCGTAGCGGCAGCCGATGCGCGCTGTCGGACCCAGGGCCTACGGTGCGCAACACGGATGCACACCTGACCCCTGGAGGGACGAGCGCATGAAGACCAAGGCCGCAGTCGTGTACGAGGTCGGCAAGCCGATCGAGATCGTCGAGCTGGATCTGGACGGCCCGCGCGAGGGCGAGGTGCTGATCCGCTACACCCATGCCGGGCTCTGCCACTCCGATGTGCACATCTCGCACGGTGACCTCGAGGCGCGCCTGCCGATGGTGCTCGGGCACGAGGGTGCCGGGATCATCGAGGAGGTCGGCCCCGGCGTGACCCGGGTCAAGGTGGGTGACCACGTCGTCTGCTCGTTCATCCCCAACTGCGGGGTCTGCCGCTGGTGCGCGACCGGCCAGCAGGCGATCTGCGACATGGGCGCGACGATCCTGGAGGGCTATCTGCCGGGCGAGCGCTTCCCGTTCACCGGACCCGGTCCGGTCAAGGACTACGGCGCGATGTGCATGCTGGGCACGTTCAGCCAGTGGGCGACGATCCACCAGAACTCCGTCGTCAAGGTCGACGAGGACCTGCCGCTCGACAAGGCCGTGCTGGTCGGCTGTGGCGTACCGACCGGCTGGGGGTCGGCGGTCAACGCGGCCAACGTCCGGCCCGGCGAGACGGTCATCGTCGTCGGCGTCGGCGGCATCGGCATCAACGCCGTCCAGGGCGCGCGCTACGCCGGCGCGAAGAACCTCATCGCCGTCGATCCGCTGGAGAACAAGCGGGAGAAGGCGATGGAGCTCGGTGCGACCCACGCCGTGGCCAGTGCCGCCGAGGCGATCGAGCTGGCGCAGTCGATGACCAACGGCAACGGCGCCGACAAGACGATCATCACCGCCGGCATCGTCACCGAGGAGATCATCAGCGATTCGTTCAACGCCACCGGCAAGGGCGGCACGATCGTCCTGACCGGGCTCAACAAGCTGGCGATCAACAACATCGTCCTGCCGGGCACGATCATGACGCTGTTCAAAAAGACGCTGAAGGGCAGCCTGTTCGGCGACTGCAACCCGACGACCGACATCCCGAGGATCCTCGGGCTGTATCAGAGCGGTGACATCAAGCTCGACGAGATCATCACCAACACCTACACGCTCGACCAGGTCAACCAGGGCTACGACGACCTGCTGAGCGGCAAGAACGTCCGGGGCGTGCTGGTGCACGAGCACTGATGCAGGCAGGTCCTTTCGGTCGTCCGGCGGTCGACGCCCTCGATAGCGAGGTCGTCGGCCGCCGCCGGGAGGTCGAGCTGCTCGTCGCGGCGCTCGCCGCCGGCACCCATGTGCTGCTCGAAGGTCCACCCGGCACGGGCAAGTCGACGCTGCTGCGCGGGGCGGCGTCCGCCGTGGGAGTGCGCTTCGTGCCGGTCGAGGGCAACGCCGAGTTGACGCCGGCCCGGCTGGTCGGCCACTTCGACCCGGCCCAGGTGCTGACCGCCGGCTACGTCCCCGATGTGTTCGTGGACGGACCGCTGGTCGAGGCGATGCGGGCCGGCGCCCTGCTCTACGTCGAGGAGATCAACCGGGTCCCCGAGGAGACCCTCAACGTGCTGATCACCGTCATGAGCGAGGGCGAGTTGACGGTGCCCAGGCTCGGTCAGGTCGCCGCCGCCGAGGGCTTCCGGCTGGTCGCGGCGATGAACCCGTTCGACGCGGTCGGCACCGCGCGGATCTCTTCGGCCGTCTACGACCGGGTCTGCCGAATCACCATGGGCTACCAGTCGGCCGGCGACGAGGAGCAGGTCGTCGCGCTGCGCGGTCCGGCGGTTGATCCGGCTTGGCGGGCCCAGGTCGTCGACCTGGTACGCCGTACCCGGAGCCACCCCGACGTCCGGGTCGGCTCGTCGGTGCGCGGGGCGATCGACGTCGTCCGGATCGCCGGTTCGCTCGGCGGGCTGCGCGGTACCCCCGCCACCGACTGGCACACCGGTCTGGACGCGGCGCAGGTCGCGCTGTCCGGCCGGGTCCGGATGCAGGAGTCGAGCGGCCGGTCCCCGGAGAGCGTGGTCATCGAGTTGTGGACGGCGGTGTTCGGGGCCGAACCGACGGGCGAGGACGGTGAGCCGCCGGGGGGAGCCTGAGCCCGCCTCCGCCCCCTCCCGGGGCCGGGGCGGGCCCACCTCCCGGAGCATCGAAGACCCGGTCGGCGCCGGCAGCCCGCACGACGCCGCGGCAGCAGCTGGCCAGGCACAAGCAGTTCGCCGACATCTCGCCGCAGGTCGGTGAGCTCGACGAGGTCGCCCTCGCCGAGGCGATGGGCCAGGATCCCGATGCGGCGCTCGCCCTGATCGCCGAGATGGTCACCGCGACGGACGAGCGGCTGCGGGCAGCGGCCCGGCGGCTGGCCGCCCGGCTGGTCCTGGACCGGGTACGCACCGGCCGGCCACGAAGTGGCGGGGTCGGCCGGATGCGGCAGGTGTCGGCCGACCGCGGGGGAGACCTCGACGTCGACGCGTCGACCGATGCCCTGCTCGACGCGCGGGCGCTCGGCCGGCCGCCGGCGCTCGGCGATCTCACCGCCCGCGAGTGGGGCCGACCGGAGCTCGCCCTGTGCCTGCTGCTGGACCGGTCCGGCTCGATGAACGGCGAACGACTGGCGACCGCCGCGCTGGCCGCTGCTGCCTGCGCCCTGCGGGCGCCGACGCAGCACGCCATCATCGCGTTCGCCCGGGACGTGCAGGTGTTGCGCTCGCTCGATGTCCCGATGCCGCCGGAGACGGTGGTCGATCAGGTGCTCGCCCTGCGCGGACACGGCACGACCGATCTGGTCAAGGCGCTGCGCGCCGCGGCGGAGCAGCTGCAGCGTTCGCGGGCCAGCCGGCAGGTCACCGTGCTGCTGTCGGACTGCCGCGACACAGCCGGCGCCGACGCGGCCGCAGCCGCCCGGGCGGTCGGCGAGCTCATCGTGCTTGCCCCGGCCGACGACGTCGAGCAGGCGCAGGACCTCGCCGAGCGGGTGGGGGCGCGGTGGGCACCGCTGGTCAGCGCGACCGAGGCGCCCGCGGTCCTTGCGGACCTGCTCGCCTAGCCGCCGGCCGGCGTGCAAAGGTCACGCCGAAAGCGACCGATGAGGAGGTGGCCGGTGGACGAGCCCCAGCAGTCCGGCGTCGTCTTCCCGCTCGGCCCCGACGGGCGGCGCAGCACGACCGCGACGGGCCGGGCGGTCTGGGCCGATGCCGTCCGCGAGGTCGACGCCCCCCTGGCAGGTCGCATCCTGGCCGAGGGTGACTGGCGTAAGGGCTATCTCGCGCGCGTCGTCGAGGTCACCGCCGCCGCGACCCGGACGCCCAACGCCGCGCTGAGCGTCGCCCGCGCCGGGCTCGCGGCGTTGTCGGAGCGGATGCGCTTTACGCACGACGGCGTGGCCACCTCGGTCCCAGCAGCCGTCGCGTCCGCGACGGGGCCCGCCTTCGGGACGCACCGGATCACCGGCCAGGGAGAGCCCGTCCGCGACCTCGTCGTGCCCTACCGCGGGGCGCAGCTACGCGGCGACAGCCTGCTCCGCCAGCTCGACACCTGGGTGGGCGCTGGCACGGTCGAGCCGAGCTTCGCGGCCGCGCTGGGTCGGGTCGTCGCCGAACCGGCCTGGCTCGACTTGCGTGACCAGGGTTTCGCGGTTCTCGGCGCCGGCGCCGAGCTGGGGCCGCTCGCGCCGCTGTTGGCTTGGGGCGCCAACGTTCTGGCGGTCGACCTGCCCGACCGCCGGGTCTGGGAGCGGCTCCTGACAACGGCCGCTGCGGGTGCGGGCACGCTCGAGCTGCCGCTCCGGCCGGGAGCGTCCGGCACCGCCGATCCGGCCGCGGGGGCGGATCTGCTCACCGAGACCCCGCAGATCGCCCGGTGGCTGGCGGGCGCCGCCGGCTCGCTGCCCCTGACCGTCGGCAGCTACGCCTACGCCGCCGGCGCCCGCCACGTCCAGGTCGCGGTCGCCAGCGACGCAGTCGTCGAGCACCTGCTGCAGACCCGCCCTGGCACGTCGTACGCCGAGTTGGCCACGCCGACCGATGCTTACGCCGTGCCGGCCGACGTCGTGGCTGCGGCCCGGGCGCGGGGGACCGGTCGCGGTTGGCTGCGGTCGCTGTCCCGAGGCGCGCTATACGCCCCGGCGTACACGACGACGGTACGCCGGGATGACGGGACCGAGATGGGCATCGCCGACGCGCTCGTGCCGCAGCAGGGGCCGAACTACAGCCTTGCCAAGCGCCTGCAGCGGTGGCGGGCCGTCGTCGCGCAGGCCGAGGGCCGGCTGGTGTCGGCCAATGTCGCGCCGGCGACGAGCACCCGGTCGGTCACCACCAGCCGGCTGCTCGCGGCGGCGTACGCCGGGGCGCAGGTGTTCGGCGTCGAGGTGTTCGCGCCGCAGACCAGCCGGACGCTGATGGCGGCCCTGCTGGTGCACGACCTGCGCACCGGGCCGGCCGTGGTCGACCATCCCGACGAGCTGTTCGTGCAGCAGGCTGCGCACGGTGGCCTGTGGCGGATGCCGTACGCGCCGCGATCGGTGCTGGGGCTGGCGGCGGTGCGGGGCCTGCCGTCCGTGCTGCGCCGCTGACGCTGACATCCGCATCGCCGGCGACGGCGTGCGAGGGGCGCCCTGACACAACTTTCGGCCATCCTCGCCGTCCTGCGGGGACGCCGCCGCCGGTGGTAGCGCCGGGGCCGGATCCATGACGGTTACCGTTGGTCACGCCGGTGAAGGATCGGTCGGCACGTCCGTAACGTTGCTTCTGGACGGGTAGTTACCCTTCCTGGATGGGACGAGGCGGGGGGTTGGAGGTAAGGGCCTCGCTGGGATACCGGATCTTCTTCCCGATTCTTGGCGTCTACCTCCTCATCGGCACGGTGGCTTACTTCGACGGTGGCTCCGACCTGCCCTTTGCAGCGGCCTCTTTGGCTTTGGGTATCGCCCTGACAGGCGGCCCCTTTAGGCCCCTCATTCGTGAGGTCGGCGACTGCTTGGTCTTGCGCGGCTTCGTCGCGTATCGCAGGGTTCCCCTGGCTTCCATCACGCGGGTCCACTCCACGCACGGGGGTTTGGAAGTGTCTTACGGCGATGGCAAGACCTTCGGGGTGCCGTTGACCGGCGAGACCATGAACCTGATTCGCTGGAGCGGCCGCAAGAGTCGCGGCGATGCCCTTGCAGAACGTGTCTGGGCTCTGCAGGATCGGGTGCGATAGCGCCGGCCGTCGTCGCTCCCCGCCGTTCAGCCTTCAACCAGCTCGAGGGTCGGCGATCCGGCGACGATGCTCAACGTTGTGTGGAAGTAGGTCTCGTTTGCCGTCCCGCGCGACTCGCGTTCGGGCAGGGCCCGGTACGCGGCCACGGTGCCCTGGAAAGGTGCCGGCTAGGGGTGTCCTGGGGCCAGCCAGGAATCCAGGAGCACCAGGCGGGTGCCCGCCTGGCCGGGCCAGATCAGCCGCGGCAGCGCCCGGGCCGGACCCCGATGACGCTTACTGGTTCGTCATGCCGGTGAAGGATCGGGCAGCCGGACGCCCGTAGCGGCGCTGGAGTGGTAGCGACACGTACATGGCGGCCTTCGCTCTCCGTACTGCGGACGCCTTCAACGATGCGGCGCCATACTGGCCGGGTGTCGTTGGAGCCGGTTCAGGATGTGCTCAGCGGCGGCCGCGGGGAACGGCGGCGAGGGCTGTCGGGCTGGCGGCTGGCACTCGTCGCAGGCATCGTCGGCGTGATCATCGTCATCGTGGCCGTGGTGGCGGTAGTGCGTCAGTCGAGCCCTTCACGCGGTGGCCCGGATGTCCATCAGCAGGTGAGGCACCCGAGCACCCCGAGTTCCTCGCCGAGCCTTCCGGCAATCTTGGGGGTGCGGTACTTGGCGTTCCCGGGGCTACCGGTGGCGGTCGGGGGTGAGCTGCTGGTGTTGAACGGCTCCCCGAACACCGTGACGATGGTCCAGCCGGGTCAGACAACGCCAGGCTGGACGATGCGCATGCCGGGGCTTCCTGTTGCGGCCGCGGCCGGCGGCGCGAGCAGCGTCTGGGTGGCTACCCGCGACGACGGGGCGACTGCGGTCCGGCCGTTCCAGTTGATTCGGCTGGCGCGCAATTCTGGGCAGATCACGGCTCGCATCGCGATTCCTGACGTGCCGTTCTCGCTCGTTGCATCGGCCGGCAAGGTGTGGGTGGGATCCGACCATCGATTACTCAGCGTCGACGCGACCACTGGGCGCGTGCGCAGGCTGGACGTGCCCGGCGGTGC
>JAYSQK010000208.1:0-4201 GCA_043721555.1 Frankiales bacterium | reverse complement strand
GGTGTGCGAGATGGACGGGTTGCTCAAGTACGACCGGGATCCGTTTGCGCTGCGCCGGGAGAAGGAGCGGGAGGACGACCTGCGGCGCAGCGGCCTGGAAGTGGTGCGCGGGCTGTGGTCCGAGACCTACCCCCGACCCGAGTTGCTCGGCTGGCGGATCCGGGAAGCCTTTTCGCTCGCTGCCCGCCTGCGCGACCTGCCGGTCCGGCACCTGCTCCCGCCAGCTGCCTGAGCAGCCTGCCGCCGGCCGCTGTCCCGCCGTACCGTCTCGTGTCGTGATTTCGGGGCGTTTTCGGGGCCCAGAATCACGACACGAGACGGGAGGGGCCCCGAAGCCCCCTACGGCCGGCCGGCTACAGCGGCCCGAACTGGTCGGACAGGTAGCGGGCGACCTGGTCCAGCGCGATCCGCTCCTGGCCCATCGTGTCGCGCGAGCGCACGGTCACCGCCTGGTCGCTCAGCGTGTCGAAATCGACCGTCACGCAGTACGGCGTACCGATCTCGTCCTGCCGCCGGTAGCGCCGCCCGATCGCGCCGGCATCATCGAAGTCGGTCGTGAAGCGCTTGCGCAGGTCGGCGGCCAGTGAGCGGGCGACCGGCGAGAGATCGGCGTTGCGGGACAGCGGCAGGACGGCGGCCTTGACCGGGGCGAGCCGCGGGTCGAGTTTGAGCACCACCCGCTTCTCCAGGACGCCCTTGGCGTTCGGGGCCTCGTCCTCGCTGTAGGCGTCGAGCAGGAAGACCAGCGCGGACCGGTCGACGCCGACCGCGGGCTCGATGACGTACGGCGTGTAGCGCTCGCCGCTCTCCTGGTCGAAGTACGACAGGTCGGCGCCGCTGGCCTTGCTGTGCACGGTCAGGTCGTAGTCGGTGCGGTTGGCGATGCCCTCGAGCTCGCCCCACTCCGAGCCGATGAAGCCGAAGCGGTACTCGATGTCGACGGTGCGGGTCGAGTAGTGGGACAGCTTCTCGGCCGGGTGCTCGAACAGCCGCAGGTTGTCCGGCCGGACCCCGAGATCGGTGAACCAGCGCATCCGCTCGGCGATCCAGTAGTCGTGCCAGGTGGCGTCCTCACCCGGCTTGACGAAGTACTCCATCTCCATCTGCTCGAACTCGCGGGTCCGGAAGATGAAATTGCCCGGTGTGATCTCGTTGCGAAAGCTCTTGCCGATCTGGCCGATGCCGAACGGCGGCTTCTTGCGGGCCGACTGCTGCACGTTGAGATAGTTGATGAAGATGCCCTGCGCGGTTTCGGGCCGCAGGTAGGCCAGGCCGCTGTCGTCCTCGACCGGGCCGAGATGGGTCTTGAGCAGCCCGTTGAACATCCGCGGCTCGCTGAAGGTGCCTCGGTTGCCGCAGTTGGGGCAGGCCAACTCGGCGAGCGACTTGCCCTTGCCCTGCTCCTCGAGATGGTCTGCGCGGAAGCGCTTGTGGCATGAGCTGCACTCGGTGAGCGGGTCGACGAAGGTGGCGACGTGGCCGCTGGTCTCCCACACCTCGCGGGCCAGGATCACGCAGGAGTCGAGCCCGACGACGTCATCGCGGCCCTGCACCATCGAGGTCCACCACTGGCGCTTGATGTTCTGCTTCAGCTCCACGCCGAGCGGGCCGTAATCCCACGAGGCCCGCAGCCCGCCGTAGATGTCGCTGCTCGGGTAGACGAACCCCCGGCGCTTGCACAGGCTGACGATGGTGTCCATGCGGTCGCTCTTGGCTGCCACGGTGTGAGGCTCCAGTCCGGCTGGCGGTCGGCGGGTGAGCAGCCAACCTACCGGGGGTGACTGGCCGGGAGGCGGCTCGTGCTGGGTCGGACCGCGAATCGCCCGGCGGGTCGCGGCCGGATCCAGCACAAGCGAGCGGGAGTCTTACCGGCTGCCGTGCAGGTCGATGGGGACGTCGGGCCCGGCCGCCTCGCCGATCCCGATCCGCGCCGCGTCGGCGGCCCGGCGGGTGGGGTGGCTCGCATCGTCGGCGACCAGCACCTCGAAGGCGCTGGGCTCGTCGCGACCGAGGGAGAGCAGCGGCGCGGCGTCGACCTTCACGTCGTACGCCGAGAGACTGCGACGGTAGGCACCGACGCCCTCCCACTCGGTGGTGAGCAGCCACGCGGTCGGGTCGTCGGCGGCCCGACCGATGCGACCGCGCAGGTAGCCGGGGCGGGCGGCGAACGCGGTGAGGGCGGCCCGGGCACGCGCGAGAAAGCCCGGCGCCTGGTCCTCGGGCACGTCGAAGCGGGTCACGACCAGCATGGGTGGAAGGCTAATGCGCATGAGCACCCTGCGCCGTGAGGTCGAGCGCCGCAGCGGGCCGGTGCTCGTGCTGCTGTCGCACCAGCACCGGGCGGTCGTGCCGGTGCTGTCCGCGGCCCTGCTGCTGCTGGGGCTGTTCCTGCCGCCGCCGGCCGGCTTGCCGTTCCTGCTGGTGCTGCTGGCCTTCATCGGCTGGCTGACCTATCTGTCGTGGCCCGTGCTCCTGCCGGGCGCCCGGGCCGTCCGGTGCGCCGTCGTCGCCCTGCTCACGATTGCCATCGCCACGCATCTGTGACGCGGGTTGCCTCCGGCGCTCCGCGGTGCCAGCGTGTCTGGCACAGGAAGCGAGGCAGCATGCCGGCAGACCAGGTGGCGCGGGTCAGTGCGGTGCGTGACGTTGTGATCCCGTTGCCCAGCGAACAGGTCCTGGCTGTCGTCCGGGACATCGAGTTGCTCGAGCCACTCGAACGCAAAGCCCGCCACGTCGAGATCCACCCGACCGGCCCGAACACCGGCTGGTACCGGATCGTCGGCAAGCTCTTCAACCTGCAGAGGTGGGAGGGCGACTTCAGCTACCAGCAGCATGAGAACGGTTGGCACTCCGAGGATCTCCACCCACGAGACGACGGCTGGCGGATCAGCGGTGGATTCCTTGTGAGCCGCGTCGACGACACGACCTGTCGGGTCACGCACTACGAGGACTACACCTTGCCGACCCGGCTGCGGCACCTGCGGCCGCTGCTGTCTGCATACATGCGGCGCAGTCAGATCGGAGAGATGCGCGATCTGGTGACCCTGGTTCAGCGGCGGGCCGTGGCCCAGCCCTGACGCGCTGTCACGCGAAGGGACCGACCGCCTGCACCAACTCGACAGCGTTGCCCGCCGGGTCGGCGGTCACCCCGCGGCGGGCGCCGTACATCTCGGGCGTGGTGCGCCACGGATAACCGGCCTCGGTGAGTGCGGCGACCAAGCCATCGAGATCGTCTACGGTCAGGGCGAAGTGCTGGTCGGGGTGCGGCGAGCCGGGGCGCTCGCTGACGTGCAGCTGGGTCCGGCCGTCTGGCAGGTCGAACCACGCCCCGGGCTCGCTGTTGGGCTTGGCGACGCGCACCATCCCGAGTAGCTCGTAGAACGGCGCGACCGCGTCGCTGCGGCCCGCCCCGACAATGACGTTCACATGATGCAGCCTCATGATGTCCCCTGTTCCAGGTTGGGTACGGCGCCGCCGTAGCGACGATCGCGACTCGCATAGGTCTCGCAGGCCCGCCACAGCACCCGCCGGTCGACGTCGGGCCACAGCTCGGGGACGAAGACCAGCTCGGCGTACGCCGACTGCCACAGCAGGAAGTTGCTGGTGCGCTGCTCGCCGGAGGTGCGCAGGAACAGGTCGACGTCGGGCATGTCCGGCAGGTAGCGGGCCAGCACCTTCTCGTCCACCCGCTCGGGATCGAGCCGGCCGGCGGCGACATCGCGAGCGAGATCCCTTGCTGCGTCAGCAATCTCGGCCCGACCACCGTAGTTGACGCACATCGTCAGGGTGCAGACGGTGTTGTCGCGGGTGAGCTCCTCGGCCGCTTCGAGCTCGTTGATGACCGAGCGCCAGAGCCTCGGCCGCCGGCCGGCCCAGCGCACCCGGACGCCGAGCTCGTGCATCTCGTCGCGGCGGCGCCGGATGACGTCGCGGTTGAAGCCCATCAGGAAGCGCACCTCGTCCGGCGAGCGCTTCCAGTTCTCGGTGGAGAACGCGTACGCCGATACCCAGCCGACGCCGAGCTCGATCGCACCCTCGACGACGTCGAACAGCGAGCTCTCACCCTGCTCGTGGCCGGCAGTGCGGGGCAGGCCGCGGTCCTTGGCCCATCGGCCGTTGCCATCCATCACGATGGCGACGTGCCGAGGTACGAGGTCGGCCGGGATCGGTGGTGGCACCGCACCGGACGGGTGGGGCGTGG
>JAYSQK010000207.1:0-4824 GCA_043721555.1 Frankiales bacterium | reverse complement strand
CTCGAGCTCGGCGAGCTCGAGGACGTACTGCGGCTGGGGGATCGCATTGACGACGGTGCGGTAGTCGGTCAGGGCCTGCTGGGTCTGGCCGAGGGCAAGCTCGGCCTTGGCCCGGCCGGCCAGCAACGTGAAGTCCTTGGGCGCTGCGTCGAGCCCGGCCTGGAAGTGCCGCAGGGCCGCAGCGGCGTTGCCCCCGTAGTTGAAGGCCAGCTCACCGAGGGAGTTCTCCGCGAACGAGGTCCCCGCGCCGTTGGCGGAATCCTGCAGCGCGCGTTCCAGCGCGGCCTGCGAGCCACGGATGTCCCCGCGCAATTCCAGGACGTACGACGCCCGGGTGAACGCCGGTACGCCGGGCAGCAGCGTGTTCATCGTATCGACCGCCGCGGCAGCCTTGTCGTACTCACCGAGCTGGGTATAGGCGTCGCCCAGAGCGCCGAACAGGGTGCTGTTGTAGCGGTTGATCGCGATGCCCTTGAGCGCGGCGTCCCGGGCGCCGGTGAAGTTGTGCAGGCCGTTCTGCAGAGCGGCCTGCGCCGCGTAGCCGGCATAGTTCTTCGTCGCGTCGAGCTTGAGCGAGCGGGCGACCGCACCGACGGCCTTGGCGTAGTAGCTGGGATCGACGGTGATCTTGGCCTGCTGGACGTAGGCCAGGCCGAGGTCGGCCCAGGTCTGGTAATCGTCCGGCCGGGCGACGAGGTGCGCCTGTGCGCCCGCGATCGCCTGGGCGAGCGGGTCCTGCACCGCCACCGGGGTGGTCGAGGGGGTCGTGCTCGCGGGGTCGGCGCGACGGTCCGGCGAACCCAGGAGCGAAAAGGTCGTGAGCAGACCGACGGCGAGGGCGATGACCGCGACGCCCGACACCAGCGCCTTCACGCCGGGCCGCTGCACGCCGGGCCGCTGCACGCCGGGCCGCTGCACACCGGGCCGCTGCACACCGGGCCGCTTCACACCGTGCCGCCGATCGCCCGCAGGGTGAGCCCGACGCCGACCGCGAGCACGAGCAGCGCGGTGAGGACCGGCAGCAGGGCGAGCAACCGCTCGGCGCGGGCGAGCCGCGGGCTGCCGGCGAAGCGGTCCAACCGGCCGCGCAGGCGAACGAGCAGCAGGCCGGCCAAGCTCAGCGCGCCGGCCATGCCCAGGCCGTAGCCCAACACGAGGACGACCCCGAACACGGTCCGCCCGAGTGCGGTGGCGGCCAGCAGGACGAGCAGCGCCGACGGGCTGGGGACGAGGCCACCGGCGATGCCCAGACCGACCAGGCCCCCCTTGGAGAAGCCGCCGTCGGAGGGGGCGTGGCTGTGCGCGTGCCCCCGACCGAACAGCCCGTGCCGGTGGTCGGCGGTGCCGTGGTCGTGCCCGCCGTGGTCGTGCCCGCCGTGGTCGTGCGCAGGATGGTCGTGCGCGCCGTGGTCGTGGCCGGGGTGCGCCGGTGCGAGCAGGGCCACGTCCCCGGGCCCGCCCCCAGCCACCAGGCGCGCGGCGGGGACGACCGCGCTGTCGAGTTGCAGCTCGGCGACCACCTCGTCGACCTCGGGGGCGGCCCGCAGCGCGGTCGCCACGCCGACCCGGCGGCGTTTGCGGATGGCGGCGACCAGCAGGCCGACCCCGACGCCGGCGACGATGAGGCCGCTGACGACGCCGAGGTACTGCTCGGCCTGGGTCGGCGCGAACGACGCGGTGGTGCTGATGGCGAGGCCGAGCAGCAGCACGCCGGCGGTGTGGGTGATGGTGACGGTCGCGCCGACGGTGACGACGTCGCGCAGCCGCCCGCGCCGGCCGACCAGATAGGCCGCCATGATCGTCTTGCCGTGCCCCGGCAGGAAGGCGTGCCCGGCCCCGAGCAGGACCGACAGCAGCACGGCGAGCAGGCCGACCCCGACGGTGAGGTGCTTGCTGCCGACGACGTCATTGAAGGTCGTGGCGAGCCGGTTCAGCTGGCGCACGAGCACCCCGGCGACCGGCAGGTCCTTGGCGATGCGGTAGGTGGACGAGCCGGCGCCGGGCTCGGTCGTCACCGTGCCGCTGCGCACATCCAGCGGCGAGCTGAGCAGGTTGTTGGGATAGCGCCGCAGCTCGTCACTGATGCTGCTGGCCGGGAACGGCGAGCCCTGCAGCGAGACGCCGGTCGCGACCGCGGTGATCTCGTGCCAGCCGATGCCATCGCCGTCCCATGGGCTGTCGACCTGCACGGTCGCCTTGCTCGACAGGTCGACCCGCCCGGTCAGGTCGCACTCGAGCCGCCCGACGGTCAGCGAGATGACGCCGGGCCGCTCGACGTAGCTGCTGCGCTCGACGGTCATCGCCACCCGTTGGCCACCGACCACGATCGACAGCGCGCGGGCCATCGCGCGGCACTGCGTCCCGGCGTACGTCGTGCGCTCTAGGCCCGACAGGCGTCCGTCGCCGCTGGTGTCGATGGAGGGCTTGCGCTGCAAGGTCGGCAGCTCGGCGACGTCCTCGACCGCCGCATCGGTGAGGTGGTCGGCGTACAGGTGCAGGCCGTCGTAGTGGTTCACGGTCAGGTTGCCGAGCGGGTGGGCGGACGCGACGGGCGCCAGACCGACACCGAGTGCAGCGGCCGCTGCGGTCAGGACGAGGGTCGAGACGAGCCGCCGGCTCCAGGTGGTGGCTGTCCGCACGTGTTGCTCCTCCAGTCGGCCCACACGATCTCACGGCCAACGCCGCCGGACGGCGTTCGGTGCCCGGGGCCAGATGGCTTGCCGAGAATTGACCAGTCGCGGACCCATCCGCGAAGCCACATTCACCGAACGTCGCGAGACATGGGATGTCGATCACACCCAGACGCCCTATGTTTCGGCTCGCGGGCACCCTGCCCTCGTCCCCAGCACCCTTCGTACAAGGAGACACATGGCACGATCCTCCCGGTCTACAACGCGACGCCGCGCCGTAGCCGTCCTCGCCGTAGGGGCCACCTTGGCCAGCGGCTCTGCGCTCCTCAGTCCAGGCACGTCGTCGGCGTCCAGCCACCGGGAGGCGCCCTTCGTCTCCAACGACCCGGCGATCGACAACACCGACCTGTACGCCTTCCGCAGCCCCGACAAGCCGGACACGGTCTCCTTCGTGGCCTCCTGGTCCCCGCTGCAGGAGCCGGCCGGCGGCCCGACGTACTACCCGTGGGCGACCGACGCGGCGTACGACATCAACATCGACAACAACGGTGACGCCAAGCCCGACATCACCTACCGCTGGACGTTCAAGGACGTCGACACCCGCGGCACCGTCGACCACGGCGACAAGGCCGATCACCCGGCGCCGGACGGCACGACCATCAAGGGCAACGGTTTCGGTGGGACGTTCCTCTACAACGACGGCCCGGTGAAGTCCTTCGCCGACAAGACGCTGTTGTTCAAGCAGACCTACAACCTCGACGAGATCACCTACAACGTCGACGGCACGGTCAAGGCGACGACGAGCCAGCTCAAGGACGTCGGCGTCCCTGCCAACAACGTGGGCCGCGCGTCGGTCCCCGACTTCGGCAAGCTGCGCCGGGAGGCCGTCGCCGCCGGCCAGATCCCGGCCGCCGTCGGTGGTGGACAGAGCTACGTCGGCCAGACCGATGACGCGTTCTTCCTCGACCTGCGGGTGTTCGACCTGCTCTACGGCACCGACCTCAAGGAGGTCGGCTTCGACACGTTGACCCGCTACAACGTCAACACGATCGCCCTGCAGCTGCCGAGGTCGGAGGTCGCTGCCGCCAAGAGCGTCACGGCCAACCCGGTCGTCGGCATCTGGTCGACCACGAGCCGCTCCTCGACCCGCACCCTGGCCAAGACCGGCGCTGCGCCGGGCACCGCCGAGAGCACCTCGCCCGCCGCGACGTACGACGCGCAGGTCTCCCGGCTGGGCAACCCGCTGGTCAACGAGGTGGTCGTCCCGGCCAACCTCAAGGACTACTTCAACCGGTCCACGCCCAGCCAGGACGGCGCCCTGCTCGGCAAGGTCACCAACCCTGAGCTGCCCTACCTCGTCGAGCTCATCTACGGCATCAAGAACCCGAACAAGGTGCCCGGCCACGCCAGCCGCAGTGACCTCGTCCAGGTCTTCCTGACCGGTCTTCCGGGTCTGAACAGCCTCAGCGACAACGCGGTCGTCAAGGCGACCGGCAAGCCGGCGGCCCCGGCGGAGTACCTCCGGCTCAACCTGGAGACCCCCGTCACCGCCAAGCCGAACCGGCTCGGCGCGGTCGGTGGCGACCTCCAGGGCTTCCCGAACGGCCGTCGTCTGGCTGACGACATCACCGACGAGGCGCTCCAGGTGACCGAGGGTGTGCTGTTCGGCGGCCCCAAGGCCACCGCGGCCGAGAACGCGCAGGCCAAGACCGCCGCCACCCTGGGTGACGGCGTCAACGCCAACGACCTGCCGTTCATGACGTCGTTCCCCTACATCGCGGACCCCTTCTCCGGCTCGGACCCCCGCCTCGGCCAGCAGCCGGTGAAGTTCCGTCAGGGGTTCACCAGCACGGGTGACGGCCGCGTGTCGGCCAACGTCACGAACGTCAGCCCCGCCCAGCCCGGCTCGTTCGCCCAGCTGTTCAAGATCAACAACGACGGCAGCGTGATGGGGCTGGGGCAGTTCAACCTCAACGCCGCCGGCACCGGCCTCGCGCGTCCGTTCACCACGGGCCGCTTCGGCACGAACAGCAAGGTGACCCTGTACTTCCGGGTCTTCGCCAACCGCTACAACGCGGCTGGCTTCAACGGTGGCGTCCCCACCATGCTGACCATCCACTAGTCAGCACCCGTACCACCCGTCCGGGGCGGTCCCTGTCCAGGGGCCGCCCCGGCGGCACGTCCACCCCAACCT
>JAYSQK010000206.1:0-2373 GCA_043721555.1 Frankiales bacterium | reverse complement strand
AGGCCGCTCTTGTCGCCGAAGTGTCGGTAGAGGATCGGTTTGGTGATGCCGGCCTCGGCCGCGATCGAGGCCATCGAGGCGGCGGCGCCGTCGCGCTGCACGACCTGGTCGGCGGCCGCGAGCAACGCCTCACGGCGGGCCGACCGGGCGGCCCGCGGGGCCGGGCTCATCCGATCTGGTGACCTGAGATCGCCCGGCTGATGATGAGTCGCTGGATCTCGCTGGTGCCCTCGAAGATCGTGTAGATCTTGGCGTCACGGTGCCAGCGTTCGACCGGGTAGTCCCGGGTGTAGCCGTTGCCGCCGAGGATCTGGATCGCCTTGTCAGTCACGTCGACCGCGGTCTCGCCGGCGAACAGCTTGCACATCGAGCCCTCCCCGGCGGTGAAGGGCACGTTGTTGCGGCCCATCCACGCGGCTCGCCAGACGAGCAACCGAGCGGCGTCGATGCGGGTCCTCATGTCGGCAAGCATGAACGCGATCGCCTGGTGCTCAACGATCGGCCGGCCGAACTGCTCGCGGATCCTGGCGTAGTCCAGGGCGTACTCGTAGGCGGCCCTGGCGATCCCGACGGCCTGCGCGCCGACCGACGGGCGGGAGGCCTCGAACGTCGCCATCGCCGCCTGGCCGCCCTTGGACCGGACGCTCGCGACCTGCTCACCGCGGGCCAGCGCGGCCGCCCGTTCGCGGGCGCGGGCGAGCCGTTCGTCGAGCCTGGCCTTCTCGCCGAGCAACGCCGAACCGGGCAGCCGGAGGTCTGAGATGACGACCTCACTCGTGTGGCTCGCCCGGATCCCGAGCTTGCTGAATTTCTGTCCCTGCGACAGACCCCTGCCCTTCCACTCCGGGCCGACGACGAAGCTGGCCTGCCCCCTGGCCTTCAACGCCGGGTCGACGGCGGCCACGACGACGTGCACGTCGGCAATCCCACCGTTGGTGATCCAGGTCTTCACCCCGTTCAGGACCCACTCGTCGCTGGCCTGGTCGTAGACCGCGGTCGTCTTCATGCTGCTCACGTCCGAGCCGGCGTTGGGTTCGGACACGGCCAGCGCCGCCAGCTTGACGTCGTCCGGGGTGCCGAAGCAGCGCGGCAGCCACTCGCCGATCTGCGCCGGCGTGCCGCTCGACAAGATGCCGGCGACGCCGAGGGTGCTGCCGACGATCGACAGTCCGATGCCGGCGTCGCCCCAGAACAGCTCCTCCATCGCGATCGGCAGGCTGATCCCGGTCTCGTCACCCCAGCAGGAGGCGAAGAAGTCCATCGAGTAGATCCCGGCCTTCGCGGCCTCCTGGATGATCGGCCAGGGGGTCTGTTCGCGCTCGTCCCACTCGTGCGCCGCCGGCCGGATGACCTCCACCGCGAACTCGTGCAGCCATTTCTGCAGGGTGACCTGGTCCTCGGTGAGCTCGAGGGTGAAACCGGTCATCGCTGCTCCCTGGGGCCGGGGGGTTACCGGCGGTAACACTTCTCGGCCCCCTCCGCGGTGTCAAGGGCGACGCGGCTCACAGCGGCTGGTCCTTGACGTGGGTTACCGCCGGGTAACACCCTGGTTGCATGGCTGAGGTCCGGCATGGCGAGCTCGCGCTGCACGGCAACCTGGTGCGGTACGCCGAGGCAGGCGAGAGCGGTCCGGTCGTCGTCCTCGTTCACGGCATCGCCTCGCGGGCCGCGCAGTGGGAGCGCGTCATGGCCTTGCTCGGCCAGACCTGCCATGTCATCGCGCCCGACCTGCTCGGGCACGGCCTGTCCGCCAAGCCCCGCGGCGACTACTCCCTCGGCGCCCACGCGAGCGGCCTGCGCGACCTGTTGGCCGCGCTCGGCCACGACCGGGTCACCCTGGTCGGGCATTCCCTCGGCGGCGGCGTCGCGATGCAGTTCGCCTACCAGTTCCCCGAGCGGGTGGAGCGGCTCGCGCTCGTCTGCGCCGGCGGCCTCGGCCCGGAGGTGAGCGTGCTCCTGCGGGCCGCCACCCTGCCCGGCGCCGAGCTGGTCCTGCCAATCATCGCCGGCTCCTGGGTGCGGGCAGCCGGTCGCTGGGTCGACGGGCAGCTGGGCCGGGCCCGCATCACGGTGCCGGCGGCGATCCGCGAGGCCCTGATCGGCTTCGGCTCGCTGGGCGATCCCGCCACCCGCGAGGCCTTCGTGCACACCGCGCGCAGCGTCCTCGATGTGAAGGGGCAGCGGGTCGACGGCCGCGAGCGGCTCGGGCTGGCCACCGACCTGCCGCTGCTCGTGGTCTGGGGCGAGAAGGACGCGATCATCCCGGTCCAGCACGGCCGGGCGCTCGCCGCCGCCATCCCGTCCTGCCGGCTGGAGGTGTTCGCGCAGTCCGGGCACTTCCCGCACCTGACCGAGCCGGTGCGGCTGGCGGAG
>JAYSQK010000205.1:0-2208 GCA_043721555.1 Frankiales bacterium | reverse complement strand
GAGCGGCTCGCGGCGATGCTCCGGCTCGCCGAGCAGGAGGCCGCCGAGCTACGGGACCGGGCCCGCGCCGAGGCCGACCGGATCGTCGCTGCAGCCCAGCAGCAGGCCGACCGGACCACCGCCGAGCGGACCGCAGCGCTGGACCGGCGCGAGCGGGACATCGCCGGCGCCGCGCAAGCCGCCGAGCAGACCCGCCTCGATGCGCAGCGCGACGCCGAGCAGGTCCGCGGCCGCGCCCGCAAGGAGGCCGAAGCGCTGCTCTCCCAGGCCACCGCCGATGCCGCCGCAAAGCGCCGGCGGGCCGAGGAGGACATCAAGATCCTGCACGACGACGCCCGCGCCGAGTCGGCGGCGATGACGTCGGAGGCCCGGCGGCAGGTCGCCGAGCTGTCCCAGCAGCGCGACACGATTTTTGCCCAACTGCAGTCGGCGAGCCAGACGCTGTCGCCGGCGCTGCCCGGTCAGAGCGCCGGCCAGGACGCACAGCGCCCGGCGCCGTGACCGAGCTCGAGGCGGCCCGCTCCGCAGCGCAGGATGCCGAACAGGCCGCCGACCGGGCCGAGCAGGCCGAGGACCAAGCCGAAGCCGCCGAGCTAGGCGCCCAGCAGGCGCAGGGCGAGGCCGAGCAGGCCGCGGTGCAGGCCCGCGAGTCAGCCGCCCTCGCGGTCGCCGAGGTGGACCAGGTCGAGGGCCCGCACGACCCGGCGCTGGATTCAGCCCTGCGGCGGATCGAGGCGCAGGTCAGCGAGGACGCGCCGTACGGCGTGCCGGGACCGCCGATCAGCCGCCGCTCGCCGTTCCACATCGCGTTCACCGCGGCGCTCGGGGTGGCCCTGGCCTATCTGCTGGTCAGGGCCGTCGTCACCGTCCGCTCAGTGCTCCTGCTGCTGGTGGTCTCGGCCTTCCTGGCGATCGGGCTCAACCCGGCGGTCGAGTGGTTCGAGCGGCGCGGGATCGGTCGCAGCCGGGCGGTCGGGATCGTGCTCGTCGTCGTCCTGCTGCTGTTCGCGGGCTTCGCCTTCGCGATCGTGCCGCCGATCGTCGAGCAGGGCCAGCAGCTCTACGACAAGGCGCCGGACTATCTCCGGCAGCTCGAGCACAACCGGCAGATCGCCCGCCTGGATGAGCAGTTCCACTTCATCAAGCAGGGCCAGGACTACCTGAGCAAGGGCAACGTCGGCGCGTCGGCGTTCGGCGGGGTGCTCGGGGTCGGCAAGTTCGTGTTCAACGCGTTGTTCACGTCCATCACCGTGCTGACGCTGACGCTGTACTTCATGGCCAACCTGCCCGCCATGAAGCGGGCCGCCTACCGCGGCGTCCCGCGGAGCCGGCGGGCCCGCGTCGGGATCCTGTCCGACGACATCCTGGAACGGGTCGGCGGGTACGTGCTCGGCTGCCTCACGATTGCCGGCGTCGCCGGTGTCACGTCGTTCGTCATGCTGCTCCTGCTGGGCGTGCCGTATCCCCTGCCGCTCGCCTTGGTCGTGGCGTTCACCGACCTCATCCCGGTGATCGGGGCGACCGTCGGCGCGGCGGTCGTGACCTTGGTGGCGTTCCTCGTCTCGGTGCCGGTCGGGCTCGGCGTCGGCGGCTTCTACCTCGTCTATCAGCAGTTCGAGAACTTCGTGCTCTACCCGCGGATCATGAAGCGCTCGGTCGACGTCTCGCCGGCCACGACGGTCGTGGCGATCCTGATCGGCGGCTCTCTGCTCGGGATCCTCGGCGCCTTGCTGGCGATCCCGATCGCAGCCGCCGTGCAACTGGTCCTGCAGGAGGTGCTGCTGCCGCGCCAGGAGCAAGCCTGACGACGCCTCAGGGGTAGTGCCTGGGCAGCGGGTACGACGCCGGGGCGACCCGCCGGACGATCTCGTCCAGGACGGTCTCGGCGTGGCCGACCCAGAGGTGCTTGGCCCGGTCGACGCCGACCACCTCGGCCTGCGGCACCGCCCGGAAGCGCTCGCGGGCCTCGGCCGGTCGCAGGTAGTCGTCGAGCTCGGGGACGAGCGCGACGAGCGGCTTGCCCGACACCGCCCACGACTCGAGGTCCGTCGGGGTCGAGTAGCGCAGCGGCGGGCTGAGCAGGACGGCCCCGACCACGGTGGGATCGCAGCCGTAGCGCAGGGCCAGATCGGTCCCGAAGCTCCAGCCGACCAGCCAGACCGTCGGCAGGTCGAGCGCCTCGCACAGGTCCAGGGCCGCGGCGACGTC
>JAYSQK010000204.1:0-1640 GCA_043721555.1 Frankiales bacterium | reverse complement strand
GGCTGGCGGTTCGACATCGGCGGGCACCGCTTTTTCACCAAGGTGCCGGAGGTCGAGCGCCTCTGGCACGAGATCCTGCCGGACGAGGACTTCCTGATGCGGCCACGGATGAGCCGGATCTTCTACGACGGCAAGCTGTTCGACTACCCGCTCAAGGCCAGCAACGCCCTGGGCAACCTCGGGATCGTCGAGGCCGTCCGGTGCATGGCGAGCTACGGCCTCGCCCGGCTCCGTCCGCCCAAAGATCAAACGAACTTCGAGGGCTGGGTCGCCGCACGGTTCGGCTGGCGGCTCTACCGGATCTTTTTCAAGACCTACACCGAGAAGGTGTGGGGGATGCCGGCGACCGAGATCCAGGCCGACTGGGCGGCCCAACGGATCAAGAACCTGTCGCTTTTGACGGCCGTCGTCCGGGCCCTGCTGCCGTCGAAGAACAGCAAGGACGTCGCGAGCTTGATCGAGGAGTTCCAGTACCCCAAGCTCGGTCCCGGGATGATGTGGGAGCGCTGCCGCGACGCGGTACAGGCCATGGGCGGCAAGGTGCGCATGCACACCTGGGCGCAGACGGTGCATCACGCGGACGGTCGCGCCGTCGCGGTCACCGCGGTCAGCGAGGGCGGTTCGACCCGCTACGACTGCGATGCGGTCGTCTCCTCGATGCCGCTGTCCGAGCTCGTCCTCGCGATGGACCCACCCGCCCCGGCGCCGGTCCGCGAGGCCGCGCGAGGCCTGCGCTATCGCGACTTCCTGACCGTCGCGCTGGTCGTGCCCGAGCGCTTCAGCTTCCCCGACAACTGGATCTACATCCACTCCCCCGACGTCAAGGTCGGCCGGATCCAGAACTTCGGCTCGTGGTCGCCGCATCTGGTCAAGGACGGCCGCACCTGCCTGGGACTTGAGTACTTCGTCAACGAGGGCGACGAGCTCTGGACGGCCACCGACGCCGAGCTCGTCGGGCTCGCCAAGCGTGAGCTCGCCACGCTCGGACTGGTCGACGCTGTGGCGGTCGAGGCCGGCCACGTGGTGCGTCAGCCCAAGGCCTACCCCGTCTACGACGCGGCGTACGCCGGGCACGTCGCCACCATCCGGCACTGGCTCGACCGGGCGGTGCCCAACGTGCACCCGGTCGGCCGCAACGGCATGCACAAGTACAACAACCAGGACCACAGCATGCTGACGGCGATGCTGACCGCCAAGAACATCCTGGGCGCCTCGCACGACGTCTGGGAGGTCAACGTGGAGGACGACTACCACGAGGAGCAGACCGGTAAGGCGGCCGTCTACCCGGTCGAGCGGCGGACGGGCCGGGAGGCGCCGTTCCATCCCATGCCGGAGACGCGGGCGTCCTGACACGGTGCAGACCCTCGAGCGCGACCGCACCCGGGCGGAGCCGGGCGACCGCTCCCGGGTCCTGCCGGCTGCGGTTGCCGTCGCGCTCACGCTCGGGGTCCTGGCCCGGCTGACGACCCGCTCCGGGCTGTGGCTCGACGAGGCCCTGTCGGTGCACATCGCCCGCCTGCCGCTGGAGCAGATCCCGGCGGCGTTACGGCGCGACGGTGCGCCGCCGGTCTACTACCTGCTGCTGCACGGCTGGATGGCCGTGTTCGGTCAGTCCGCCGCCGCAGTCCGCGCGCTGTCTA
>JAYSQK010000203.1:0-1819 GCA_043721555.1 Frankiales bacterium | reverse complement strand
GGCCAGGCGCTGATCTTGCGACACACCGCGGGTTCGCGCTCCACCTCGTGGGCCGGTGCGCGAACGTGCTGAGGACGTTGAGCCTGATCGTTGTCACCGGCGGGCACGAACGAAACGCTGAGGCAGTCATCTCAGCGACATCGACCGCCGAAGTCCGGTCGCGTCTGACGCGAGTTGCGAACGCCCGTCTGGTCAGCTGCTCAACCGCTCGAAACGCGACGCGTTCGCAGCGCAACGCGCAGGCGCGGCTCGGTCTTGTCCTGAACCTGCCCCGCGGTCACCCCGGGCGCGAGCTCGCGCAGGACCAACCCGTCGTCGGTGACGTCGAGGACGCAAAGGTCGGTGATGATCCGCTGGACCACCGCCCGACCGGTGAAAGGCAGCGTGCAGGAGGTCACCACCTTGTAGCCGCCGTCCTTGGCGACATGCTCCATGAGCACCACGACCCGGCGCGCCCCGGACACCAGGTCCATCGCCCCACCCATCCCCTTGACCAGCTTGCCGGGGACCATCCAGTTGGCGAGGTCCCCGTGCTCGGAGACCTGCATGGCCCCAAGCACGGCGGTGTCGACGTGACCGCCCCGGATCATGGCGAACGACAGCGACGAGTCGAAGAAGGACGCGCCGGCGACGGTCGTCACCGTCTCCTTGCCGGCGTTGACCAGGTCCGGGTCGACCTCCTGCTCGTAGGGGTAGCGGCCGGTGCCCAGGATGCCGTTCTCGCTGTGCAGCACCACCTGGACTCCCGGCGGGAGGTGGTTCGGGATGAGCGTCGGCAGCCCGATGCCGAGGTTGACGTACTCGCCGTCCCGCAGCTCCTGCGCGGCGCGGGCTGCCATCTGGTTCCTGGTCCAACTCATCGGGACGACACCGTGCGCTTCTCGATGCGCTTGTCGGCGGCCTGCTGCGGGGTCAGAGCCACGACGCGCTGCACGAAGATGCCGGGCAGGTGCACGTCATCCGGGTCCAGCTCACCGGGCTCCACGACGGTCTCCGCCTCGACGATGGTGATGCGTCCGGCCATGGCCGCAGCGGGGTTGAAGTTCTGCGCGGCCGCGTGGAACCGCACGTTGCCGTGCCGGTCGGCGACCGCCGCGCGCACGAGGGCGAAGTCGGTGGCGATGCCCTCCTCGAGCACGTAGTCCTGAGTACGTCCCCCGAGTCCGAACGAGCGCACCTCCTTGGGGGGCGACGCCACGGCGACCCCGCCCTCGGCGTCGTACCGCCAGGGAAGGCCACCCTCGGCGACCAGCGTCCCCACACCAGTCGGGGTGAAGAAGGCAGCCAGTCCCGCCCCTCCGGCGCGAAGGCGCTCGGCCAGCGTGCCCTGCGGGGTGAGCTCGACGTGCAGCTCGCCGGCGAGGAACTGGCGGGCGAACTCCTTGTTCTCCCCGATGTAGGAGGCCACCACCCGGGAGATCCTCCCAGCGCCAAGGATGATCCCGAGCCCGGCGCCGTCGACCCCGCAGTTGTTGGACACCACCGTGAGGTCAGCGGCACCTTGTTCGTACAGCGCACCGATGAGCACCCAGGGGATCCCCGCGAGCCCGAAGCCGCCGACCGCCAGAGACGCGCCGTCCGGGATGTCGTGGACGGCCTCCTCGGCGGAGGCCACCACCTTGTCCATCCGTCAGTTCCGGATGAGCGGACCGCGGACGGCGCCGGCGCCGCTGGCCCGGTCTGTCGCGTCGAAGAAGTCCTCGCGGTAGATGTCGCGAGGGAACAGGCGGGCCCGCATCAGGCCCTTCATCGTGTCGGTGACCATCGCCGGGCGGCCGCAGATGTAGGCGACATGGCCGGCAGCGCGCGGGAGGTCCTC
>JAYSQK010000202.1:0-7750 GCA_043721555.1 Frankiales bacterium | reverse complement strand
GCAGCGGGGGGCAGCGGCGGTGGCAGCGGCGGTGGCGGACGACCGGGCACCGGCCGTCTCCCGGAGCCGGCTCCGCGGCGCGCGGCGGCCCGGCGATGGGCAACGATGACCGCATGCGTTCCGCCTACGCCTTGCTCGCCGGCACCCTGCTCGCCGGGCTGACCGCCTGCAGCGGCGGGACAACCGTGACGGCAGCGCCGGCGGCCCTGCACGGGCCCGAACCGTCGCCGGTCCCGCCTCGCCCAGCGTACGTCCTGACCGACACGACCGGGGCCCGCTACGACTTCGGCGCCCGGACCCGCGGCCACCCGACGTACGTCTACTTCGGCTACACGCACTGCCCGGACGAGTGCCCGACGGCGATGGCCGACCTCGCGCTGGTGCTGGCCAAGGTGTCACCGGTGCTGCGGGCGCAGACCCGGGTGGTGTTCGTGACGACCGACCCCGCCCGCGACACCGCGCCGGTGCTGCGCCGCTGGCTCGACCAGTTCTCGACCTCGTTCGTCGGGCTCCTCGGGTCACCGGCGGAGATTGGCGCCGCCGAGCGGGCTTCCGGCGTCCCGGCCGCCCACCCGGACGGGCCGATCCCGACGATCGCCGGGCACCCGGATCGACACGTCACCGAGGCCGGTACCGCGCCACATCAGCACCTGGGGGCGCTCGGATACGCTGTCGCGCACTCCGCGTTGATCTACGCGTACGACGCGGCAGACCGTCTCCCGGTCGTCTACCCGGGTGGCGTCACGCCGAGCGAGATTGCCGCCGATCTACCCGTTCTCGCCCACCCTGCAGGGAGCACGAAGTGAGCCGCCGCACCCTCCCCGTCACGACTGTCGCGCTGCTGGCCACGGTAGCCGCGCTGGCCGGGTGCGGCGCCGGGCAGAGCTCCCAGACCTACCAGCCGCGGACCGCGGCCGACTCGACCAACGCCTCGGTGGGCTCGCTCGCGCTGCGCAACCTGGCCATCGCCCCCCCGAGCACCGGCATCGCGCTCCTGGCCGGCGGCGACGCCGTACTGACCGGGACCTTCGTCAACGAGGCCGACAAGGCCGACAAGCTGCTGTCAGCCACGACCGACGTGGCGCCGACGGTCGAGCTGCAGCAGGCCGGCGCGGTGGTCGCGGACATCCCGGTGCCGGCCCTGGGACTGTCCAGCGGCGAGGCCTCACTGGTGCTGCGCGGGCTCACCCGCACGCTGCGCCCCGGCGACTACGTCACGGTGACCCTCGCCTTCGCCGAGAACGGCCGCAAGGACGTCTCGGTGCCGGTGCGCAACGACTTCAGCCGGCCGCGGGAGGATCCCTCGCCCGAGGTCCGCGCCACCCCGTAGCTGTCGGTGGCGGCCGCTAGCGTCCCGGACATGAACCCACGAGCGACTCCGGCGGCGCCCCGTGGCTAGGCGAGCGGCCGGCTTCGCCTGCTCGGCTTGCCGGGCCGAGGCGCTGCAGTGGGTGGGGCGGTGCCCTCGCTGCCAGGAGTTCGGCACGGTCGTCGAGGTCGCGCCGATGCGCGCGCTGCCGGGGCTGAAGACGGCCGGCACCGGCACCGCGCCCGGGCGGGCCGCCAGGTCGCTGTCCGAGGTGGCGGCCGACGCGACCCCGCGCGAGCTCACCGGCATGGGCGAGTTCGACCGGGTGCTCGGTGGCGGGCTGGTCGCCGGTCAGGTGGTCCTGCTCGCCGGCGAGCCGGGCGTCGGGAAGTCGACCCTGTTGGCCGCGGTCGCCCACGCCATGGCGTCGCGCAACGAAACCGCGACGGTGCTCTACGTCTCCGGGGAGGAGAGCGTCGAGCAGATCAGCGTCCGGGCCCGCCGGATCGGCGCCGTCGCACCGGGCATCCTGCTCGCCGACGAGACCGACCTGGCCAGCCTGCTTGGGCACGTCGAGGCGCACGACCCGATCCTGCTCATCGTCGACAGCGTCCAGGCCATGGCGTCGGCGTCGGTCGAGGGCCGCGCCGGGGGGATGACCCAGGTCCAGGAGGTCACGGCGGTGCTGACCCGGATCGCCAAGAGCCGCCGGATGCCGCTGCTGCTGATCGGCCAGTCCACCCGGGAGAACGCGGTCGCCGGCCCGCGCGCCCTGGAGCACATGGTCGACACGGTCCTGACGTTCGAGGGGGACAAGCACACCAGCCTGCGGCTGCTGCGGGCGGTCAAGAACCGCTACGGGCCGGCCGACGAGGTCGTCTGCTTCGAGCAGTGCGACGACGGGCTGCGCGAGGTCCCCGACCCGGCCGACCTGTTCCGCGGGCACCGCGACGTGCCGGTCCCCGGCACCTGCGTGACCGTCACCGTCGACGGCCGGCGCGCCCTGCCGGCCGAGATCCAGGCCCTCGTGGCGACCGCCTCGACCCCCAATCCGCGCCGCGGGGTCAACGGCCTGGACAGCTCCCGGGTGGCCATGCTGCTGGCGGTGACCGAGCGGTCCGGCGAGCTCCGGCTCGGCGACAAGGACGTCTTCGTCGCGACGGTGGGCGGGGCCAAACTCTCCGACCCGTCCACCGACCTGGCCGTCTGCCTGGCCCTTGCCTCAGCCGCCTGGGACGCCGCGATGCCGCCGGACGTCGCGGTCGTCGGCGAGGTCGCGCTGTCCGGCGACATCCGCCCTGTGCCGATGCTCAGCCAACGGGTCGCCGAGGCCGCCCGGCTCGGCTACCGGCGGCTGCTCGTCCCCCCTGGGACGGCGCGCCACGTCAGTTCGATCCCGGCCGGGCTGGTCGTCGTCGAGCTCGAGCATCTCGACCGGGCGCTGGTCGCCCTGCGCACGATCGCGGGCTCGTCCCGGTGACCGACCACGCGCACGGTGCACCGACGTGCGCCCAACCTCCCTAGACTGCGAGCAGGGCGGGCGCAGACAGGAGCGCGGATGGCGACGACGGACGACCTGCTCCGCTCGACGCTGATCCTGGTCGCTCCCGGCACCGCCCTGCGGGACGGCCTCGAGCGCATCCTGCGCGGCAACACCGGCGCGCTCATCGTGCTGGGCCACGACCGGGTCGTCGAGTCGATCTGCACCGGTGGCTTCGAGCTCGACGTCGACTTCTCGGCGACCCGGCTGCGCGAGCTGTCCAAGATGGACGGCGCCCTCGTCCTCACCGGCGACCTGTCGAAGATCGTGCGGGCCGGCGTCCAGCTCGTGCCCGATCCCGACATCCTCACCGAGGAGACCGGCACCCGGCACCGCACCGCCGAGCGGGTGGCCAAGCAGAGCGGCTTTCCCGTCATCAGCGTCAGCCAGTCGATGCGCATCATCGCGCTCTACGTCGATGGCCGGCGCTACGTCCTCGACGACATCTCCGCCATCCTGTCCCGCGCCAACCAGGCCCTCGCGACCCTCGAGCGGTACAAACTCCGCCTGGACGAGGTCGCCGGGACCCTGTCGGCCCTCGAGATCGAGGACCTCGTCACCGTCCGGGATGCCATGGCCGTCAGCCAGCGGCTGGAGATGGTGCGCCGGATCGCCCAGGAGATCGAGGGGTACGTCGTCGAACTCGGCACCGACGGCCGCCTGCTGATCTTGCAACTCGACGAGCTGATGGCCGGCGTCGAGGGCGAGCGCGAGCTGATCGTCCGCGACTATCTCGGTAACGGCAGTGGCCGCAGGAGCCGCACGGTTGAGGACGCCTTGGCCGAGCTCGACGGCCTGTCCCCGACCGACCTGTTGGATCTCACCGCGATCGCCAAGGCGGTCGGCTTCACCGCCGGAGCCGACGCCCTCGAGGCAGCCGTGAGCCCACGGGGTTTTCGGCTGCTGGCCAAGGTCCCGCGCTTACCGGGGATGGTGGTGGACCGGCTCATCGAGCACTTCGGCGGGTTGCAGAAGCTGCTGGCCGCCAGCATCGACGACCTGCAGGCGGTGGAGGGCGTCGGCGAGACCCGCGCCCGCAGCGTCCGGGAGGGCTTGTCCCGGTTGGCTGAGAGCTCGATTCTCGACCGCTACGTCTGAACCGGCGCCGATCGTGGCCGGCGATCCTTGCGCCGGCGACGCAGCACCCGGGTGGTCTGGATCGCGGCCAGCAGCAGCCCGAGCCCGACTGCTGCGAGGGCGGCCTGCCCCAGCACGACCGCAGCAACGAACGCCACCACGGCCAGCACGGCCAGCACGTCCGAGCTGCGGCGCAGCGCCGAGTCGCTCATCGCGGCACCCCCCGGACGCTGTCGACCATCCGCTGCAGATCGACCAGGAACACCGGCCCGGCCCTGCCCCGCAGGACATCCACGACGTACGACGGCAGCACGCCCTCGTCGGCACCCGACCCGCCGGCCGGGGGCAACTCCGACGCCGCGACCACAGCGCGGACCTTGTCCACGGCCACCCCGACAGAGCTGGCGTCGCCCGAGGCATCGCCCCGCTCCAGCACCATGACGTCGCCGCGGACACCCGGCGCCGGGCGCAGGTCGAGCACCGGCAGCGCCATCCCCCGCAGGTCCAGCACCCCTGCGAGCGGTGGGGTCATGCCCGGCAGATCGGTGAGCCCCTCGAGTCGGACGACCTCGCGTACCGCGGCCAGGGGGGTGGCGTACTCCCGCGCCCCGAGTGCGAACGTCACCAGGCCGGCGCTCATCCGGCCGCCCCCAGCCGCTGGGTGAGGCTCCGGCACAACGCCGCCAACTCAGCGACCGACCGTCCGCCGAGCTCCTCGGCAGTGGCATCACCGGGCTGGCTACCGAGCGTCTCGGCCGCCGCGGCGTACTCCCGGGCCGCCGCACCGCGGTCGCCGAGCCGGTCGAGCACGCCGGCGAGCACGAAGTGCCCGAGCCCGGCCCGGGGGGCCAGGTAGACGGCCTTGCGCAGGTCCACGACAGCCTCCTCGTCACGCCCGCAGCTGACCAGCGCGAGACCGCGCAGGTAGAACGCCTCCGCCTGGTTGGCGTCGTCGGCGCCCACGACCGTGGCGAGCTGGGCTGCCTCGGCGTACCGGCCCGCGGCAAGCAGCGTGCGGACATCGCCCAGACCAGGGACGAGCTCGGTGGGCGGGCTGGCCGGGCTCCGTCGCGCGACCAGGCGGCGTTCGGTCAGCGGGGGCTGGGGACCCTCCTGCTCGGTCCGCCGGTCCGGCAGCACCGCCCGCCGCTCGCTCCCGGGGTCGCGGCGGCGGTAGACGAACGCGGCGGAGTCGCCCGAACCCAGCGACACCAGGCGGAAGTCGTCGCTGACCCGCCACAACGTCTCGGAATGGCCGAGGAACAGATAGCCGCCGTCGCGCAGGGTGGCGTGCAGCCGGGCCATCAGCGCGCGGGTGGTCTCCCGGGCGAAGTAGATGGTCACGTTGCGGCACAGCACCAGATCGATCCGCTCCCCGGCGGCGAACGGTGGCGGCTCGGTGACCAGATTGTGGTGCCGGAACTCCACCAGCTCGCGTACGTCAGGGCGCACCTCGTAGCGGCCGCCGACCGGCGGCAGGAAGAAGCGCGCGAGGTCCCCGGGCGCGGCCATCTGCACCGCGCGTGGGCCGTAACTGGCGGTGCGCGCGGCCGCGAGGGCCCGCTCACTCAGATCGGTGGCGACGATCTTCACGTCCCAGCCACGGCGCGCCGGCAGCAACTCGCGCAGCATCATGGCGGTCGTGTAGGGCTCCTCCCCGGTCGAGCACCCCGCGCTCCAGACCCGCAGCCGTCGGGTGCCGGCCGCAGCCTTCACCAGCTCCGGCAGCACGTGCTCGCGCAAGGCCCGCACCTGCGGCGGGTTTCGGAAGAAGTGCGTCTCCTGGATGGTCACCTCGTCCAGCAACCGCTGGCGTTCGGTGGCCTGGTCGAGCAGGAGCAGGTACGCCGGGACATCGGCCGAGCCGGTCGCCCGGAGCCGCTCGGCGATGCAGGCGCCGAGGGCCTCGCGGCGGCTCTGGTCGAACACCAGACCGGCCGAGGTGGCCAGCAGGGTGCGCAGCTGGGCGAACTCCCCGTCCGACAGGGCGGTCATGGCCGGCCCAGCAGTGCCAGCACAGCCGGGGCGACGTCGTGCACGCCGACCTGCCGCTCCACGGCGCCGAGCGCGAAGGCGGCCTGCGGCATGCCGTAGACGGTGCTGCTGGCCTCGTCCTGGCCCAGGGTCGGTGCGCCCCGATCCCGCATCGCCTTGAGGCCGGCCGCCCCGTCGCGGCCCATCCCGGTCAGCAGCACGCCCACGGC
Source organism: Frankiales bacterium (assembly GCA_043721555.1). GTDB lineage: Bacteria > Actinomycetota > Actinomycetes > Mycobacteriales > SCTD01 > JAYSQK01. The sequence continues at coordinate 1,620 of JAYSQK010000202.1, read as the reverse complement.
GTCGGGGCCGAGCGCCAGCGCGATGCTCTGGAAGCACTGATCGATGCCTGGCACGTGGTGCTGACCCGGTTCGGGCGGGCTGGCGCCGACCCGCAGCCGGTCGTCGCGGACCAGCAGGTTGCTCCCGCTGGGTGCGATCGTCACCGTGCCCGGCCGCAGTCGCCCGTCGCCGGTGCCGACGACGACCGGCATCGCAACCAGCCCGTCCAGCCACGTCGCCAGCCCGGCGATGAACCCCTCGGCCATGTGCTGGACGACCAGGACCGCCTGCTCCAAGTCGTCGGGCAACGCTCTGAGCACCGTGAGCAGGGCCTGCGGGCCGCCGGTCGACGCGCCGATCGCCACCAGTTTCACCCCGTCGACCAGACAGGGAGCGAACGGACTGCCCCCGGACATCGGCTGGGCGGCAGCGGTCGCCCCGACCAGCGGGCGCCCCGCGACCGCAAGCCCCTGGCTGCGCAGCCGGCCCCGGGGGTGGGTGATGACCCGCACCCGGGCGGCCACCTTCAGCCGCCGCCGGAGTTGCTCGGCATGCTCCTCGGGGGTCTCTCGATCGCCAGGAGCCGGCTTGGCGAGCACGTCCACCGCGCCGGCCGCGAGGGCTTCCAGCGCGTTCGGACCGGTCGGTCCGCCGGCGAAGGTGCTGTAGACCAGGATCGGGGTCGGCTGCGTCGCCATGATCCGTTCGATCGCCTCGATGCCGCTCATCACCGGCAGGTCGAGGTCCATCAGGATCGCTGCGGGATGCAGCCGAGCGACCAGCGCGACCGCTTCGCGGCCGTTACGCGCCTCACCCACGATCTCGAAGTCCGCGCCGGCTTCGACGGCGGCCCGGGCCACCCGCCGGTGCGCCGCGGAATCATCGACGAGGACGACGCCGAGTAGCGCCCCTGCACCCACCCTGCACCTGTGCCCTTCGCCGGCGCCCGGACGGCGCCCCCGGGTGTGTCGTCCGGGAAGGTCTGGGCCTTGAGGTCAGCCGGCGGTGAGCGCGAAACTCCCGCCGCTGCGGGTCAGCGTCCCGACCCGGGCGAACACCAGATAGGTCCCGGGCTGAGCTGGCGCCGCGCTCCCGCCGCAGCCGGGCTGCGAGCGCCGACCCGACCACACGACGCTCGTCGACCGGGTCTCACCGGGCTGCAGCAGGACCGGGTCCAGCGAACCCCCCTTGGCGCAGTCGTCGCTGGACCAGATCCGGTCGCTGCCCGACAGGATCCGCAACTCCACCGCGCGGCTCCCGACATTGCGCCGACAGGCCACTCGACCGCCGTTGCGGATCGACAGGCGCAGCAGCGGACTCGCGCCGGTCGGGTACGACGGGGCGTCGGCCGAGGCGACCAGCACGAGTGCGCTGTCCGGGCAGGAGCCGACCGGTCCGGCCGACGCCGTGGCCGTGGCGGTGGTCGTGGCGGTGGCCGTCGCGGTCGGGGTCGCGCGCACCGGCGTGGTCACCGTCGGCGTCGGCCGGCGCGTCGGGACGGCGGTCCGCGTCGGGGTGGGCTGGGCGCCGGCCAGCGCATCCTTGTTGGCCGAACCGCCGCCGGTGCAGGCCTTGAGCAGCACCAGCACCAGCAGCAGCACCCCGCCGATCAAGGCCCGCCGACGCCAGTAGGTCCCCGC
>JAYSQK010000201.1:0-1562 GCA_043721555.1 Frankiales bacterium | reverse complement strand
TCGGCGTCGCCGTTGACCGAGGTGTCGCCGGTCAGCAGCCCGACCCGTTCGGCGCCGTGCCGGGCCACCAGATCGGCGTACTTCTGGTTCGACAGGGCCTTGATCGGGGTCGTGTAGAAGCATTTGCGGCCGGCCCGCAGGGCGAGATGGACGGCGAACTCGCCGACGACGGTCTTCCCGGCGCCGGTCGGTGCGGCCACCAGGACCCCGCGGCCGTCTTCGAGGGCCCGGCAGGCGGTGCGCTGGAAGGCATCGAGCCCGAAGGGGTAGCCGCGCTCGAAGTCGGCGAGCGCCGGGCCGGTCTGCGTGCGCCGGAAGGCGGCGTAGCGCTCGGCCGGGCTGGACACCCGGCCAACCTACGTGGCCGCTCGGCTCAGAGCGGGGACGGCGTGCTGTCCACGTGCGACGGCAGGTCGTCGTCGAGGGTCGCGATCGGGTCCAGGGCGGCCCGCTTGCGCTGCGCGCGTTCGCGGACCCGGGCGATCAGGATGCACAGCTCGTACATCAGGCAGAGCGGGATGGCCAGGGCGACGAACGTGAATGGGTCGGCCGTCGGGGTCAAGATGGCGGCGGCGGCGAACAGGCAGAAGATCATGCCGCGGCGCCAGGACCGCATTTTGGTCGAGGACAGCAGGCCGACCACGTTGAGGAAGACGATGACGACCGGGAACTCGAACGCCAGGCCGAACAGCACCAACACCAGGGTCACGAAGGACAGGTAGCTCTTCAGCGACGGCAGGTTGGTGACGTTGTTGCCGGCGACGTGCAGCAGGATCTGCAGGCCGTGGCTGAGGGTGAAGTAGGCGAAGGCCGCACCGGTGAAGAACAGCAGCAGCGAGGCGACGAGGAACATCGCCGCGTAGCGCCGCTCCTTGCGGTGCAGCGCCGGGGTGATGAACGCCCCGAGCTGGTAGAGCCAGAACGGCGACGACAGCAGCGCCCCACCGATGAAGGCGACCCGCATCTTGGTGTTGAACGCGTCGAAGATGCCGTAGGCGTAGAGCTTGCAGCTGTTCTGCCCGGCGACGCCGCAGTACGGCCGTCGCAGGATGTCGAAGATCGGCTCCCAGAGCACGAATGCAACGGCCACACCGACGACGTACGCCGCGACCGACCAGGTGAGCCGGGACCGCAACTCGCGCAGGTGCTCGACGAGCGACATCCGCCCGTCGGACAGCAGCGGGGCGCGGGAGGCGCGGGCCATGGCCTAGGGCTGGCGCTGCTCGGGCTGCTCGGCCGCGACCGGGGCCGGCACGGAGGTCATCGGGGCGACCAGGCCCGGGGCGGCCACGACCGGCGCGATCGGTTCGACGTAGCTGACTGGCGGGAGCGCCGACTGCTGCATCGGCTGACCTGCCGCAGCGGGGGCCGGCGACGGCGTGTCGTCATCCTTCAGGCCCTTGGCCTCGGCCTTGAGGATGCGCATCGACCGACCGAGCGATCGGGCCGAGTCGGGCAGCCGCTTGGACCCGAAGACGATCAGCGCCACCAGCAGCACGATGATCAGACCGGGCTTCTCCAGGAACTCGAGCACAGCACGCACCTCTCTCAGGGACGGTTAA
>JAYSQK010000200.1:0-2337 GCA_043721555.1 Frankiales bacterium | reverse complement strand
GGGTTGAGGGGTTGTTGCCCCGCCTCTACCCGGCTTTCAGAGGACCTCACGCAGGGTGCCGTTTGTCACGTCGTAGACGAAGCCCCGGATGTTGTCCTTCAGCGGGATCGCGGGTTCGGCCTGGATCCGCGCGATGCTCTGCCGCACGTCGGTGTCCAGGTCGTCGAACGCCTCCGCCGCCCACGCCGGCTTGACGCCGGTCTCGGCCAGGACCTGCGCGCGGAACGAGTCGTCGGTGAAGGTCAGCATGCCGCAGTCGGTGTGGTGGATCAGCACGATCTCCTTCGTGCCGAGCAGCCGCTGGCTGATGGCGAGCGAGCGCAGCTCATCCGCCGTGACAACGCCGCCGGCGTTGCGGATCACGTGTGCGTCGCCCTCGGAAAGCCCCAGCAGCCCGTAAGGATTGAGCCGGGCGTCCATGCAGGCCACGATCGCGATCTGCCTCGCGGGCGGCAGCGGGAGGGCACCCTTGTCAAAGGTGGCGGCGTAGCGCGCGGCGTTCGCCAGCAGCTCGTCGGTGACGGTCATGGGTGCTCCTCGAGGTGGGGACGGTGGTCGTGCCGGGTCAGGATGGCAGGCCGTCGGGAGCTCACGGCAGCTGGCCGGTGAGGTAGCGCTGCAGCGTCGGCCCGAGCAGCGGCGCCAGCTCGTCGACCGACGCGGACGTGACGGGTTCGAGCCGGAGCACGTAGCGGGTGATCGCGAGACCGACCAGCTGTGAGGCGAGCAGCGCCGCCCGCAGGTCCGGGTCGCTGCCGCCGGCGCCGACCGCGAGCGGCCGCAGGATCACCCGCAGCAGCAGCTCGCGCAGCATCCCGGCGGCGTCCTCGTGCGAGACCGCGCTGCGCAGCATCGCGAGCATCGGACCCTGCCCCGGGCTCGCGTCCCAGACGGCCAGGAACGTCCGCACGATCTGCTCGCCGAGGTCCTCGGTGCTGCCGGCGAGCAGGCCGGCAACGACCTCGGTCGGCTCGACGGGCAGCTCGATGGCAGCGGCGAACAGGCCGTCCTTGCTGCCGAAGAAGTGCAGCACCAGCGACGGGTCGACCCCGGCGGTGCGGGCCACGGCGCGCACCGAGGTGGCGCCGTAGCCCTGCATCCCGAAGGCCTCTCTGGCGGCGGCCAGCACGGCCGCGCGGGTGCCGCTCTCGCCGGGGCGACGGCCGGCAGGGCTCACGGCGTACGGCGCTGGAGGGTCAGGGCGCCGAGTGCGAGGCAGAGCACGGAGGCGCCGGCCACGACGGCGAGATCCCGGACGAAGCGGCCGGTCAGGTCGGCGGACCGGGTCAACTCCTGCATGCCGTCGACGGCGTAGGTGAGGGGGAAGACATCGGACAGCCAGCGCAGCGGCGCCGCCATCGTCGCGCGGGCGGCGAACAGCCCGCAGAGCAGGAGTTGGGGGAGGACGAACGCCGGCAGGAACTGGACCGCCTGGAACTCGGTGCGCGCGAAGGCGGACAGGAACAATCCCAGGGCCATGCCGAGCAGGGCGTCAAGGACCGCGAGCAGGACGACGAGGGAGGGGGCCGCAGCCAGGTCCAGGCCGAGCAGTCCGAGGGCGACACTGCAGGCCAGGGCGGTCTGCACGACGGCGACCAGGCCGAACGCGAGCGCGTAGCCGACGAGCAGGTCGCCGCGGCCGAGCGGTGTGGTGAGGAGCCGCTCCAGGGTGCCGCCACTGCGCTCGCGCAGCATGGCCACCGACGTCACCAGGAACATCGTCGTGAACGGGAACAGCGCAAGCAGCGGGCCACCGATCCGGTCGAAGACCTGCGGCTGGCCGTCGTACACGTAGGACAGCAGTGTCAGCAGCAGGACCGGGACGACGAGCAACAACGCCATCGTGCGGTGGTCGCGCCGGAGTTGGGCGAGGACGCGGCGGGCGGTGGCGAGGGTCGCGCGGGCGCTCATGCCGCCTCGGCGATCAGCAGGAACGCCTCCTCGACATCCCTGGCGCCGGTCCGTCGCAGCAGCTCCTGCGGCGGGTCGTCCGCCACCAGCTGGCCGTCGCGCATCAGCAGCAGCCGGTCACACCGGGCGGCCTCGTCCATGACGTGACTGCTCACGAGCAGCGTCGCGCCGGTGTCGGCGAGGACGCGGAACAGCGCCCAAAGATCACGCCGCAGCACCGGGTCGAGCCCGACGGTCGGTTCGTCGAGCACGAGCACCTCGGGGGAGCTGAGCAGCGCGGTGGCGAGTGAGACCCGGGCCCGCTGACCGCCGGACAGCGTCTGCACCAGCTGCCCGGCGCGGTCGTCCAGCGAGACCTGCGCCAGCACCTCGTCGACGCGGTGCCGGTCGGCGGACAGGACGGCGGCGAAGTACCGCAGGTTCTCC
>JAYSQK010000199.1:0-6366 GCA_043721555.1 Frankiales bacterium | reverse complement strand
AGGCGCCGGCGGGTGGCCACGACGTCGACGGCCCCGATCGGCGCGAGGTCCTGTGGCAGCAGCGACACGTTGTCGCCGGCGGTCACCGCCTTGCCGAGCAGGGCAGTCCGCAGCACGGCCGGGTCGACCCCGGCGAGCACCTCGGCCGGACCGGCGACGGTCACCGCGACCGCTTCGGTTGACGGCACCCGGGACACCTCGACCGGGCTCTGGTCGACGAGGCCGAGATTGCCGAGCACGAGGTCGTCGCAGAGCAGCGCGCCCTGCGGCGAGCCCGGCGGGGCGAGGGCGACCAGCGCCCCCGTCGTACGCCGTCCGGTGAGCCGGACGACGTCCCACGGCGACAGGCCGAGCGCGCCGAGCACATCGGGGTGCAGCCGGACGACCCCCCGCCGCTGGTCCAGCGCGGACGGGTGCAGCACTGCCGTGAGGGTGAGCACCGGCGCAGGTTATGACCGAGCGGGCGGCAGCGCGGCCAGCTGCGCGGCGAGCCAGGCCGCCGGTGGCAGTGCGGCGGCAGCCTCGGCAAGCCGGTCGCACCGGGCCCGGCGCTCGGGCGGGGCCATGACGAGGGCCTCGTGCAGCGCCGCCGCGGTCTGGCTGACGTCGAAGGGGTTGACGAGCAGCGCATCCGCGCCGAGCTCGTCGGCGGCGCCGGCCTCGCGCGACAGCACGAGCACGACGCCGTCCGGCGACAGCACGGGACCCTCCTTGGCGACGAGGTTCATCCCGTCCCGCACCGGGTTGACGAGCAGCACGTCGGCGAGCGCGTAGGCGGCCAACGAGCGGGCGTAGTCGTCGCGGACCTCCAGGTGCACCGGCAGCCAGCCGGCGGTCGCGAACTCCTCGTTGACCTCACGGGCCAGCCGCTGGACGGCCGCGGTGTACTCGCGGTACTCCGGCAGATCGTGCCGCGAGGGGTAGGCGAAGGCCAGATGGACGACGCGGCCGCGGTGCTCGGGCCGGCTGCGCAGCAGCTCCCGGTAGGCCTCGAGCCCCCGCACGATGTTCTTGCTCAACTCGGTGCGGTCGATCCGCAGGATGAGCTGGCGGTCACCGACCACGGGCTCGAGCTGGGTGCGCCGGGCCACCACGTCCGGGTCGGCGGCGCGGGCCCGCAGCCGGCCGGCGTCCACCCCGAGCGCATGCACGCCGACCCGGGTGGTGCGCCCGGCGTAGGCAAGGCCACCGTCGACCCGCTGCGCGCCGAGCAGCTCGACACAGCACCTGGTGAAGGCCGCCGACCAGCGCGGCGACAGGAACGCCACGGCGTCGGCGCCGAGCAGCCCGGTCAGGACGTCGTGCACGATCTCGTCCGGCAGGATGCCGAAGACCTCCGGCGGCGCCCACGGGGTGTGCGAGAAGTGCCCGATCCGCAGGTCCGGTCGCTGCTCGCGCAGCTGCCTCGGCGTGAGCGAGAGGTGGTAGTCCTGCACGAGCACCGCCTCGCCCGGTGCGGCCCGCTGGGCCAGTACGTTCGCGAAGGCCCCGTCGTACGCCGTGTACGACGCCCACTCCCGCCGCCAACGCTCGTCGAAGGTCGGGGCGCGGGACAGGTCGTGCAGCAGGTGCGCGACGAACCACAGCGTGCCGTTCGCGACCCGGTTGTAGGCCCGGTCGAAGGTCACCGGGTCGATGTCGAGCATCAGCACACCGGCCGGGACGAGGCCCTGCTGGTTGGCCCGCCGGTCGGCGTCGGTCAGCGCTGCGCAGACCCAGAGCGGTTGGCCGGCCGGGTCGCCGGACAGCGCCGAGACGAGGCCGCCGGCACCACGTCGAGCCTCGAGCCCGCCGTCGCCTTCGACGAAGGAGACGGGGCCGCGGTTGCTAGCGATCAGCACTCGCCGACCCTAGGACCACCGGCTACAATTGCTTGCACAACTCCACAGCACGCTCATCCCGAGGGGCACCAGGGACACGGCCCGATGACGCCCCGGCAACCAGCGCTTGCGCCAGGTGCCAACTCCGTCCCGCGCTCGCTGCGCGGGGAAGATGAGGAGACGCATGACCACGCTCACTGTCCCGACGGCTTTCGCCGGGAGCCCCGCCACCTCGCTGGCCTGTCGCGAGTGCGGCAACGAGGTCCCACTGGCTCCGGTGCACGTCTGTGACCAGTGCTTCGCGCCGCTCGAGGTGGCCTACGACGAGGACAAGCTGCGGCTCGTCACCCGCGCCTCGATCCAGGCCGGACCGCAGTCAATCTGGCGCTACGCCGGGCTGCTGCCCGCCGGCCAGGACCTCGCCACCCGGGTCGATCTCGGCGCCGGGATGACCCAGCTGCGCGACGCCCCAAACCTGGCCCGCGCCCTGGGCATGCGCAAGCTCTGGATCAAAGACGACAGCGGCAACCCGACGCACTCGTTCAAGGACCGGGTGGTGTCGGTGGCGCTGTCGGCGGCTCGTGCGTTCGGCTACACGACTGTCTCCTGCGCCTCGACCGGCAACCTCGCCAACTCCGTCGCCGCGCACGCCACCCGCGCGGGGCTTCGCTCGATCGTCTTCATCCCAAGCGATCTCGAGCAGGGCAAGGTCGTGCAGACCGCTGTCTACGGGCAGACGCTCATCGCCGTCGACGGCAGCTACGACGACGTCAACCGGCTGTGCAGCGAGGTCGCGGAGTACGAGGACTGGGCCTTCGTCAACGTCAACGTGCGGCCTTACTACGCCGAGGGCAGCAAGACCCTGGGCTACGAGGTGGCCGAGCAGCTCGGCTGGCGGCTGCCCGAGCAGGTCATCATCCCGATGGCGTCCGGGTCGCTGCTCACCAAGATCGACAAAAGTTTCGGCGAGCTGATCCGGCTCGGGCTGGTCGAGCCGTCCGGCTACAAGGTGTTCGGCGCCCAGGCCACCGGCTGTTCGCCGATCGCGACGGCGTTCGAGAACGGCTGGGACGCCGTCAAGCCGGTCAAGCCTTCGACGATCGCCAAGTCCCTCGCGATCGGCAACCCCGCCGACGGTCCCTACGCCCTCGATGCCGTACGCCGTACCGGCGGCGCGATGGGCCACGTCAGCGACGCACTGGTGGTGGAGGGCATCCGGTTGCTCGCCGAGACCGAGGGGCTGTTCGCCGAGACCGCCGGCGGGGTGACCGTCGCGACCCTGCGGCAGTTGCTGGCCACCGGCTCGGTCGACCCGGACGCCGAGACGGTGCTCTACAACACCGGCGACGGGCTCAAGACCCTCGACGCGGTGGCCGGCCTGGTCGGGCCGACGGCGACGATTGCCCCGTCGTACCAGGCGTTCGTCGCCTCTGGCGCCGGGCAATGACAGCCTCTGGCGCCGGACAATGACAGCCAGTGGCGCGGGGCAGTGACAGCCTCTGGGCAGTGAGGCGGCTGCTCGGGGTGGCCGGCGGTCTTGCTGTTGCCGCGACCGTGCACGCCGGGGTGCTCACGCCGCGCCGGCTGCGGGTCCCGGACGTCCCGCTGTCGCCGCCGGGCTGGCCGGCCGACCTGGACGGCCTGCGGGTCGCGGTCGTCGGGGATCTGCATGCCGGTGCGCCCTGGGTGGACCTCGCCCGGGTCCGCGGCGTGGTGAGGGCGGTGCTGGCGGCGGCGCCGGACCTCGTGCTGCTGATGGGCGATCACCTCGCCGATGTCGCCCTCGGCCGGCACGTGAGCGCGACCGACCTGGCCAAGGCCCTGGCCGGACTGCGGGCCGCCGGGCCGGTTGTCGGGGTGCTCGGCAACCACGACTGGTACGCCGGGGGACACCGGGTCCGGGCCGCGCTCGAGGCCGCCGGCCTGCCGGTGCTCGAGGAGTCGGCCTTGCCCGTGCTCGACGGGCGGCTGTGGGTGGCCGGGGTCGGCGATCTGTGGGAGCGATCCCCGGACGTCGGGGCCGCGCTGGCCGGGGTGCCCGCCGGGGCGCCGGTGATGCTGCTGACCCACAACCCGGACGTCGTCGTCGACGTGCCGGCGCAGGTGCAGCTCGTGCTCGCCGGGCACACCCACGGCGGCCAGCTGGCCGTGCGCGGCCGGCCCATCCACACCGTGAGCGAACGCACCGGCAACCGGTGGAACCGCGGCTGGTACCCCGAGGAGCGACTCTTCGTCACCTCCGGCGTCGGTTCCTCGACCCTGCCGGTGCGCAACGTCGTACCGGAGGTGCCGGTGCTGGTGTTATCCACAGGCTGCTGACGGCGCCGTCCTGCTCGCTCAGGGCGGTACCTGCCACTTCCCCCGCCGCCGTGGCCCTTTTGCTCATGATATGTCCGGCTTGAGTTGGTGCTGCGACGGGGCAAGTGGTGGCCCGGGCGCCTGCCCCGTCGCAACACCCGGACGGGCGAGACCCTCGGGTGCTGGTGTTGTCCACAGGCTGCGGACGGCGCTCCATCGGCGGCCACCCGCGGGGCAGGCTGTGGCCATGGCCGACCCGGAGGTGCACGATGACCGTTGTGACCGCGCTGCCGTTCTCCCGCCCACTGACCAGAGCGGACCTCGAGGACACCCCCGATGACGGGCACCGCTACGAGCTCATCGACGGCGTGCTCATCGTGAGCCCGAGTCCCGCGCTCCCGCACCAGGACGTCGTCGGCAACCTCCACCTGCTGTTGCGCGCGGCCTGTCCGCCCGAGCTGAAGGTGGTCCTCGCCCCGTTCGACGTCGCCCTCGCCGACGACACGGTCCTGATCCCCGACCTGCTGGTGTCGGCGCGCTCGCAGTTCACCCGCCGCGAGTTGCCCGGGCCGCCGCTGCTCGCCGTCGAGGTGCTCTCGCCCAGCACCCGCCGGTTCGACCTGCTGCTCAAGCGCGACCGGCTGCAGCAGGCCGGCGCCGCGTCGTACTGGCTGATCGACCCGGACGAGCCGTCGGTGATCGTGCTCGAGCTGCGCGCCGGGGTGTACGAGCAGGTCGCGCACCTGCGCGGCGACGAGGCGTTCGAGGTGGCGCTGCCCTTCCCCGTCCGGCTGGTGCCGTCGGCCCTGCTGGACTGAGGGCGCCTTGCACTCTCGGGGGTCGAGTGCCAACATGGAGGTAGCACTCCAACGTGTTGAGTGCCAGATCACTGGGTGAGGCCGGCAGTCCGGTCGTCCGTCGCGGGCACCCATGGTCGGCACGTCCCCGACCGGGAGGAACGACGCATGGCAAAGATGATCGCCTTTGACGAAGAGGCCCGCCGCGGTCTCGAGCGCGGCATGAACCAGCTCGCCGACGCAGTCAAGGTCACCCTCGGCCCGAAGGGCCGCAACGTCGTACTGGAGAAGAAGTGGGGTGCCCCCACGATCACCAACGACGGTGTCTCCATCGCCAAGGAGATCGAGCTGGAGGACCCCTACGAGAAGATCGGCGCCGAGCTCGTCAAGGAGGTCGCCAAGAAGACCGACGACGTCGCCGGCGACGGCACCACCACCGCCACCGTGCTCGCCCAGGCGCTCGTGCGTGAGGGCCTGCGCAACGTCGCGGCCGGCGCCAACCCGATGGGCCTGAAGAAGGGCATCGAGGCCGCTGTCGCCAGCGTCGTCGAGGCCATCGGCAACGCCGCCAAGGACGTCGAGACCAAGGAGCAGATCGCCTCGACCGCCTCCATCTCGGCAGCCGACACCACCGTCGGCGAGATCATCGCCGAGGCGATGGACAAGGTCGGCAAGGAGGGTGTCATCACCGTCGAGGAGAGCAACACCTTCGGCCTCGAGCTCGAGCTCACCGAAGGCATGCGCTTCGACAAGGGCTACATCAGCCCCTACTTCGTCACCGACCCGGAGCGGATGGAGGCGACCCTCGACGACCCCTACGTCCTGGTCGTCAACTCCAAGATCGGTTCGGTCAAGGACCTGCTGCCGCTGCTGGAGAAGGTCATGCAGTCCGGCCGGCCGCTGGCGATCATCGCCGAGGACCTCGAGGGCGAGGCCCTCGCGACCCTGGTGGTCAACAAGATCCGCGGCACCTTCAAGTCCGCCGCGGTCAAGGCCCCCGGGTTCGGTGACCGCCGTAAGGCGATGCTGCAGGACATCGCGATCCTGACCGGCGCGCAGGTCATCTCCGAGGAGGTCGGTCTCAAGCTCGACACCGCGGGGTTGGAGCTGCTCGGCCGGGCTCGCAAGGTCGTCATCACCAAGGACGAGACGACCATCGTCGAGGGCGCTGGCGACACCGACCAGATCGCCGGCCGGGTCAAGCAGATCCGCGCCGAGATCGAGAAGTCCGACAGCGACTACGACCGGGAGAAGCTGCAGGAGCGGCTGGCCAAGCTGGCCGGCGGCGTCGCCGTCATCAAGGTCGGCGCGGCCACCGAGGTCGAGCTCAAGGAGCGCAAGCACCGCATCGAGGACGCTGTGCGTAACGCCAAGGCGGCCGTCGAGGAGGGCATCGTCGCCGGTGGTGGTGTCGCGCTGCTGCAGGCGGCGCAGACCGCGTTCGACAAGCT
>JAYSQK010000198.1:0-2021 GCA_043721555.1 Frankiales bacterium | reverse complement strand
CTGGACTTCTCGGGGATGTTCCACGGCGTCGACGAGCGCGTGCCGCTGGACAGTTTGCATTTCGGGGTGCGCGTCCTGGACCGTTTCCTCGACCTCAGCTGACCTACGTCGGCAGCGGCGGCAGCGGCTCGCGGCGCAGCCGCCGGCGTACGGTCACCTGGCGCCGGCCGTCGGGCCAGATCCGGTGCTGGTCGAGCTCCCAGTCGCCGTACTCCGCGTGGATGCCGAGCAGGTCTCTGGTCTGCTCCCGGTCGGCCCCGACTGGGACGTGCAGCGCGCGGTACTCATAGTCGGCCAATGGCTCAGGTCACCTCCGTCTCGAGGTCCTCCGACGTCCAGCGTGGCATGGTCTCGGGATAGCCCACCGCCGGCATGGACACATCGTCAAGAGCATGGCGGATCTCGTCCGGAAGCTCGATCGCCTCGGCCGCCAGCGAGCCCTGCAGCTGGGCCGCGGTGCGCGCCCCGACGATCGGCGCGACGACCCCCGGCCGGTCGCGCACCCAGGCCAGCGCCACCGCGACGGGGGAGACCCCGAGCCCGTCGGCTGCAGTGAGCACCGCGTCGACGACCGAGCGGGCCGGGTCCTCGAGATAGGGCGCCACGAACGCTTGGAAATGTTCCGACGCGCCGCGGCTGTCGGCGGGGGACCCGTTGCGGTATTTGCCGGTCAGCACCCCACGGCCGAGCGGTGACCACGGGAGCAGGCCGACGCCGAGATTGACTGCTGCTGGCACGACCTCGCGCTCGACGCCGCGCTGCAGCAGGCTGTACTCCACCTGGTTGGCGACGAGCGGGGCACCTCGGAGCGCCCGCTGCCAGGCCGCCGTCGCGCCGAGTTGCCAGCCGCTGTAGTTGGAGACCCCGGCGTAGCGGACCCTGCCGGAGGCCACCGCGGTGTCGAGCGCCGACATCGCCTCCTCCCACGGGGTGACCGGGTCCCAGGCATGCAGCTGCCACAGGTCCACGTGGTCGGTGCCGAGTGACAGCAGCGAGCGGTCCAGCGCCGACAGCAGGTGACCGCGGGAGGTGCCGCGGTTCATCGGGCCCGGCCCCGTCACGCCGTACGCCTTGGTGGCGATCACCAGCTCGTCGCGCGGGACGACATCGGCGAGCAGCCGCCCGAGCACCCGCTCGCTCTCGCCGCCGGTGTAGACGTCGGCGGTGTCGACCAGGGTGCCACCGGCCTCGCGAAAGGCGATCAGCTGCGCGGCGGCGTCGTCCTCGTCGGTGTCGCGGCCCCAGGTCATCGTGCCGAGCGCCAGCCGGGAGACGACCAGGCCGCTGCGTCCGAGGTGTCGCTGCTTCACGGATGCGGACGCTACCGTCCGGCCATGCAACTGGGACTGAACATGGGCTACTGGGGCAACGGCAACGACGCGGACAACCTCGCGCTGGCCAAGGAGGCCGATGCCCTGGGCTACAACGTCGCGTGGGTCGCCGAGGCCTACGGCAGTGACGCCGCGACGGTGCTGGCCTGGGTCGCCGCGCAGTGCCCCAACATCGATATCGGCTCGGCGATCTTCCAGATCCCGGGCCGCTCGCCGGCCAACTGCGCGATGACCGCCGCGACCTTGGACACCCTGTCCGGTGGGCGCTTTCGGCTCGGTCTCGGTGTCAGCGGCCCGCAGGTGTCGGAGGGCTGGCACGGCGTCCGCTTCGACAAGCCGCTGGCCCGCACCCGCGAGTACAGCGACATCGTCAAGCTCGCCCTGTCGCGCCAGAAGGTGCGGTACGACGGGCAGCACTACGTGCTGCCGCTGCCGGACGGCCCCGGCAAGGCCCTGCAACTCACCGTCCACCCGGTCCGGGAGCACCTCCCGATGTATCTCGCCGCGGTCGGCCCGAAGAACCTCGAGCTGTCCGGCGAGCTGTTCGACGGCTGGCTGGCGATCTTCTACTCGCCGGACTATGCCAAGGAGTCCCTCGCCTCGATCGAGACCGGCCGGGCCAAGGTCGGCAAGACCCTCGAGGGCTTCGACATCGTGCCGACCATGCCGCTCGTGGTCGGCGCCGACCCG
>JAYSQK010000197.1:0-4028 GCA_043721555.1 Frankiales bacterium | reverse complement strand
GCCGAGCAGCGGCCGAGGTCATAGCCTCGCTCGCTCGCCAGTTGCTGGATCTCAACGACCTTGCCCGTCTGGTAGCAGAACGGCCCGGCGAGCCGGCCGGTGTAGCGGCCGGCCGAGTCGATCTCGGAGCGGGTGCCGCAGGCACCTTCAAGGCCGAGCTCGGCGGCGAGGCGTCCGACGATCTCGATCGGGCTCGCGCTCACCAGCACCCGGTCCTCGCCCAGGGCGGCGTGGTCGGCCAGCAGCTGCCGCGCCTCGGGCAGCACGGCGGCCTTCAGCTTGGGGATGAACGCGTCGCCGAGCGCGATCACGTCCGCGGCCGGGTGGCCGGCGACGGCGCCAAGGATCCGCTCGCGCAGCTCGGCGCTGCCCTCGTCGGTCGCCCCCTTGAGCACGAACCGGACGGCCGATAACGCGTCGAGCAGGAGGGCCTTGGGTGGCACGTAGCCGGCGCGGAAGGCCGCCACCGCGAGCGGGAAGTTGGCCGACCCGCGGATCAGGGTGCGATCCAGGTCGAAGAAGGCTGCTGCCGTGCCCATCGGTTGCCCCTGTCCGTCGGCGCCGGCCCCGTTACCTACGCTTCCGTAGGTTACGCACCGGTAGCTTTGGCGTCCAACCGGCCGGGGTCGTGCGGTCACGCGCCGTCGGGTCCGCTATGCTGCAGCGGTCCCCGACGGCCAGACGGCGTGGGCGCGCCTTCGGGTCTGGGTAGCGTCCCCATCGTCTAGCGGCCCAGGACTCCACCCTTTCAAGGTGGCTACGCGGGTTCGAATCCCGTTGGGGGCACAGCACGGCAGTTGCAAGCAAGGCTTGAGATCGCTTCAGGCCCCGTAGCGCAGTTGGTTAGCGCGCCGCCCTGTCACGGCGGAGGTCGCGGGTTCGAGTCCCGTCGGGGTCGCTGCATCACCAGGTCAGGTAGCTCAGCTGGTAGAGCATGCGCCTGAAAAGCGCAGGGTCGGCGGTTCGATCCCGTCCCTGACCACCCACGATCGCGTACGCCGCACCGGGGCAGGGCGACCCGGGTGGGTCAGCTCTCGCGCGGCAGCGGGATGCCGGCGAGCAGGGCCCGGACCTCGAGCTCGCGGTAGCGCCGGTGGCCACCGAGGGTGCGGATCGACGTCAGTTTGCCCGACTTGGCCCACCGGGTGACCGTCTTGGGGTCGACCCGGAACATGGTGGCGACCTCAGCGGGGGTCAGCAGGGCTTCGGCGTCGGGGGTGCGGCTGCTCATCGCTGGGCGTCCTCTCATGGGCGGGCAGGCTGGGCGCCTGTCCTAAGAGTAAGGGTCTGCGATGTCTCCTGTGTCCGGTATAGCCCACGAGGGTCATGTTGTGACTACCCCTGACCGCCTCAGTTGGCGGCTTCGACCGCTTGCAGCGCCTTCATCCGGGTGGTGACCCGCCCGTAGGCGGCCGCCGCCCGCGCCTGATCACCCTCGTGCAGCGAGGCGAGGGCCAGGGCCACGTCCCGGGCCGACTCGTCCTGGGCCAGCTCGGCATCGTCGAGCAGGTGCACCAGGCCGCCGTAGTCCAGCTCGACGAGCGAGCGCGGGTGGAACTCCTCGAGCCACCGACCGAGATCCTCGACCCCCTCGGTCACCGCGGCGTCCTCGACCGACCGGCGCAGGACCGACAGCGCCCGCGCGACCCGCCGCCGGGCCCGTGACATCGGCGTCCGGTAGGTGAGCGACCGGCCGGTACGCCGTCCCGGCGGCGCCCCGGCCGCCCCGCCGGGCTCGCCCGGGGTGGAGACCCGCTCGTCGGAGTCGACCAGCACGAACCACCGCAGCGGCACCTGCCAGGTGCAGGTCA
This sequence comes from Frankiales bacterium, assembly GCA_043721555.1. Classification (GTDB taxonomy): domain Bacteria; phylum Actinomycetota; class Actinomycetes; order Mycobacteriales; family SCTD01; genus JAYSQK01. The sequence goes on along the minus strand of JAYSQK010000197.1, from coordinate 2,217 downwards.
GCACATGCGTGCGGGTGTTGACGTGGTCGAGCCGCCAGCGGTCAAGGGCCACCTCGGCCTGCTCGACCAGGCCCCTCGGGACGAACGCCTCGGCAACCTCGTCCGGCAGGTCCGCGACGAACTCGGTCAAGGCCATCCACGAGCGCACCTCGGTCCGCCACGGGCAGAGCAGCGTCACCCCGTCGACCTCGAGGACGAACGCCTCCTCAGCCACCTGCGGCAACGTCCGCAGTGGCCGACCGGCAGCCCACCGGAGCGCGGCTGCACGCTCGACCGACACCGCCTCGGCCGACCCGAGCCGGGCCGCTCCGAAGACGTACGGCTGCCAGTACCGCCGCTCGTCACCCTCGAACGCGGCCAGCGGCTCGTAGACCCGAAGGCTCGCCACGTACGCCGTCACGCCGGCATCGTCGCACGCGCCGATGGCTACCCTCGGCTGCCGGGGCACACCTCCCCCGGACCGCCGCGCGCAGCCACCACAGGCCAACCGCCACCGCCACGCCAAGGGAGCCCGATGGGCGTCTTCGACCGTACCGACCATCTCAAGGACGCCGGCCACGAGCAGGTCGTGTTCTGCCAGGACCCGCCGAGCGGGCTCCGCGCGATCATCGCGATCTACTCGACCGCCCTCGGCCCGGCGCTCGGCGGCACCCGTTTCTACCCCTACGCCGACGAGGCCGCCGCCCTGTCCGACGTCCTCGCCCTGTCCCGGGCGATGGCCTACAAGGCGGCCTGCGCCGGCCTGGATCTCGGTGGCGGCAAGGCCGTCATCCTCGGCGACCCGGCGACGATGAAGACCGAACCACTCCTGCGCGCGTTCGGCCGGATGGTCCAGTCGCTCGGCGGGCGGTACTACACGGCCTGCGACGTCGGCACCTTCGTCCAGGACATGGATGTCATCGCCAAGGAGTGCGACTTCGTGACCGGCCGTTCGCCCGAGCACGGTGGGGCCGGCGACAGCGCGGTGCTCACGGCGTACGGCGTCTTCCAGGCGATGCGTGCGGCGGCCGAGCACACCTGGGGCGCCCCGTCGCTACGCGACCGGCGGGTCGCTGTCGAAGGCGTCGGCAAGGTGGGCCGGCTCCTCGTCGACCTGCTGCTCGAAGACGGCGCCACCGTCGTCGTCAGCGACGTCGACCCGCTCGCTGTCGGCCGGCTCACCGCCGCCCTGCCGGCCGTCGAGGTGGCCGCGGTCGGGGCGCTACCGACCCTCGACGTCGACGTCTACGCCCCCTGCGCACTCGGTGGCTCGGTCGACGACGCGCTGGTGCCCGCCCTCCGCGCAAAGATCATCTGCGGGGCGGCGAACAACCAGTTGGCGCATCCCGGCGTCGAGAAGGCGCTGGCCGAACGCGGCGTGCTGTACACCCCCGACTACGTCGCGAACGCCGGCGGCGTGGTCCAGGTGGCCGACGAGATCGGCGGGTTCCGCTTCGAGCGGGCCCGCGCGAAAGCCGCGAAGATCTACGACGCGACCCTGGCGATCTTCCGGCTCGCCGATGCGGACGGCGTCCCGCCTGCCGTCGCCGCCGACCGACTTGCCGAACGACGGATGGCCGAGATCGGGCGGCTCCGGACGGTGCTGGTGCCGGGCCGGAACTGAGCGTCCCGGCGCAGCCGACGTCGGCCCGGGGTGTCCTCGGGCCAACGACCCTGTAGCCTGGGCCTCCAGGGCACTCCCGGCGCCACCCGCCGCGCGGGTGGCCGACGCAGGTCCCGCATCAACCGTCACAACGAGGGGGTCGAGCCATGGGGCGCGGCCGTGCCAAGGCTAAGCAGACCAAGGTCGCGCGCGAGCTGAAGTACAACAGCGGCTCGCTCGACCCCGAGGCGCTCAAGCGTGAGCTCGCGTCGTCGCCGCCGAGCACGTCCACGTCGTCGCAGATCAGCGATGACGAGGACGATGACGATGGCTACCACCCCGACCACGACTGAGCGAGCAGCAGGGTTCGGCAGGGCGATCCCGCACGGGGTCGCCCTCCGTGCTGTCGCAGCCGCTGCCCCGTCGTACCGCTGCCTCCTCGTTCCGCTGGCTCCTCCGGGTGATCCACGGAAGGTTGGGCACCGAAAACACGATCACCACGGTTCCCCAGCTTCCGTGGATCACCGGGAGTGGAGTGGGGTGGGACGGCAGCCCGCAACGACCCCCGACCGGGCTCAGCCGGGGTGGCTGCCGCTGAGCACGGCGCCGCCGTCGCCGGGGACGATCTCGCCGAG
>JAYSQK010000196.1:0-9054 GCA_043721555.1 Frankiales bacterium | reverse complement strand
TACGCCGAACAAACCCAACACTCAATCGACCAGGAAGTCGCCCGGCTGCTCCGGGAAGCCGAAACCCGAGCGACCGAGCTGCTCCGCGGGCAACACACCATGCTACGCCGCACCATCGACCTGCTGCTCGAACGCGAAACCATCAACGGCGCGGACCTCGCCGCAATCCTCGGCCTGCCCAAGACGCCAGAGTTGGCCAGCAGCGGCCAGGGCGTCATGCAGGCGCTCACCAACCAACCCTCCGGGTAACTGCCCGGTGGCGACAGAGGTCGCAGGTAGCGGCCATGAAAGGGAAATGTGATGAAGGCAGCAGTCGGTCGGCAGGCCTATCTGGTGGGCGGTGGCATCGCGTCGTTGGCGACGGCGGTGTTCCTGGTGCGGGACGGAGGCTTCGACGGCGCGAACATCCGGATCCTGGATGAAGGTTCGAGTCTGGGTGGGGCGCTGGACGGCTCCGGCGACCCCGCGCGGGGTTTTGTGTCTCGTGGTGGCCGGATGTTGACGGAGGAGACCTACGTCTGCCTGTGGAACCTGCTGGACACGATCCCGACGTTGACCGACCCGTCGATGTCGGTGAAGCAGGAGGTGTGGCAGTTCAACTTGAAGTGGCCGAGTCACGCCAAGGCCAGGTTGATCGGCAAGGACCAGACGATTCTGGATGCCTCTGATCTCGGGTTTTCTGTCGCTGACCGGATCGAGCTGGTTCGGTTGTTGGCCTTGCCGGAGCGGGTCATCGGGGCGAGGCGCATCGATGAGTTCTTCTCGGAGCACTTCTTTGCGACGAACTTCTGGGCGATGTGGCGGACCACCTTCGCGTTCCAGAACTGGCACGGCGCGATCGAACTGAAGCGCTACTTCCTGCGGTTTTTCCAGGAGTTCCCGCGCATCCACACTTTAGCCGGGGTGCGGCGCACCAGGCTGGACCAGTACGACTCGATCGTGCGACCGGTCGAACGCTGGCTCACCGAACAAGGGGTCGTCGTGGAACACGGCACGACCGTGGTCGACGCCGACTTCGTCTGGGACGAGGCCGGCCGGCGGGTCGAGCGGTTGCACCTGGAACGTGCCGGTCAGCCGGTCGTCTACGAGATCGCCGCCGACGACCTGGTGTTCATGACGATCGGATCGATGACCGCCGACGCGACGTACGGTGACGACGGCCACGCCCCGGAGTTGGTGACGGACAAGCGGGACGGCGCCTGGACGCTGTGGGACAACATCGCGAAAAAGGCCGATGATCTGGGCCAGCCAGCCGTGTTCCACGGCAATGTCGACCAGGCCAAGTGGGAGTCGTTCACCCTGACCATGCGCAGCCCGCTGCTGATGCACCGGATCGAGGAGTTCTCCGGGAACCTGCCGGGCACCGGCGGGCTGATGACGTTCAAGGACTCACGTTGGCTGATGTCGATCGTGGTGCCGCACCAGCCGCACTTCGACAGCCAACCTGAGGACACCTTCACCCTGTGGGGCTACGGGTTGTTCATCGACGAGCCAGGCGACTACGTCACCCCGACGATGTCCCAAGCCACCGGTCAGGAGATTCTCACCGAACTCGTCCACCACCTGGGGTTCGAAGACGCGCTGGAACAGATCCGCGCGACCACGACCGTCACCCCGGTGATGATGCCCTACATCACCAGTCAGTTCGAGGCCCGCGCGGTCGAGGACCGGCCACTGGTCTTGCCCAAGGGCTCAACGAACTTCGCCTTGCTCGGCCAGTACGTTGAGATTCCCGAAGACGTGGTGTTCACGGTGGAATACTCGGTACGAGGAGCGATGCACGCTGTCTATGAGCTGCTCGGGATCGACAAGGAGATCCCCGGCATTTACCACGGGTTGGCGCACCCCAAGGTCGCTGCCGAAGCGCTGCGGACCGCCCTGGGCTAGCGCGAGCCCGAAATTTGCAGGCACGTCGTTGTCAGTCGTACAGATCAGGGAGCTGGGAGATGTCTACACACCTTGCGGGTGATGAGCGCCGTGTTGTGCTGGAGTTGGACGGGCTGCAGTGGGCCAGTGAGACACATGCTGTCGAGGCGGTGCTGGGTCGGCAGCCGGGCGTGCTCGAAGTGCAGGCAAATTCGGTCGCACAGACCGCGACCGTCACCTACGACCCGGCCCGCACGACGGTCCAGGCCCTTGCTGGTTGGGTCCGGGACTGTGGCTACCACTGCCGGGGGGAGTCGGTGCCGGACCATCTGTGCCCATCCCGCGAGGCTGACGATGCTGCTCAGGCGTCCCATCAGGGCCACGACATGCCGATGGACATGCCGATGGACATGCCGATGGACATGGATATGGGGGGTGGCGCGGCGCCGGACCGGATGGGTAGCCCGGCGCAGGTGATGGGCCATGGTGGTCACGGTGAGATGTCGATGGCCGGGATGGTCCGCGACATGCGCAACAGGTTCCTGGTCGCGGTGGTGCTGGCTGCTGCGGTGACGTTGTGGTCTCGCATCGGCCGGGACGTTCTCGGGTTCACCGTCGCGGCACCGTTCGGCTGGCGCGACGATGTGTTCCAGCTGGTCCTGAGCCTGCCGGTGGTGTTTTACTCCGCGTGGGTGTTCTTCGCCGGTGCGGCCCGGGCGCTGCGGGCGCGGACGTTGGACATGATGGTCCTGGTCGCGGTCGCCGTCGGGGCTGGCTGGGTATATTCGGTCGGGGTCACCTTCACCGGCGGCGGCGAGGTGTTTTACGAGGCGGCGACGATCCTGACGTCGTTCGTGCTGCTCGGTCACTATTTCGAGATGCGCGCCCGGGGTGGCGCGAACGAGGCGGTCCGGGCGCTGCTGAAACTCGCCCCGCCCGTCGCGTTGGTGCTTCGTGACGGCGAGCCCGTGGAGGTGCCGACCGACCAGGTCGTGGTCGGTGATCTGCTGCTGATCCGGCCTGGTAGCAAGATCGCCGCCGACGGGGTCGTCGAGGACGGTGAGAGCGACGTCGATGAGTCCACCGTCACCGGCGAGAGCCTGCCAGTGCACAAAGCTCCCGGTGACGCCGTGGTCGGGGCCACCATCAACACCACCGGCACGCTGCGGGTCCGGGCCACCAAGGTCGGCGCAGACACTGCCCTGGCGCAGATCGTGAAGCTGGTGCAGGAGGCCCAGAACTCCAAAGCCCCGGGGCAGCGACTCGCCGACCGGGCGGCGTTCTGGCTGGTGTTCGTCGCGCTGCTTGGTGGGGTCGGGACGTTCGCGGTGTGGCTGCTCGCCGGCCGGCCGGTCAGTGAGGCGCTGCTGTTCGCGATCACCGTCGTGGTGGTGACCTGCCCGGACGCACTCGGCCTGGCCACCCCGACAGCGATCATGGTCGGCACCGGACTCGGTGCCGGGCGGGGGGTGCTGTTCAAGAACGCCACCGCGATCGAAACGTCGAAGAAGATTGATGTGGTCGTGCTGGACAAGACCGGCACCTTGACCCTTGGCGCCCCGCAGGTCACCGACCTGATTGTCGAGGGGCTACCTGAGCGTGACGCGCTGGCGCTGATCGCCGCCGTAGAACGGGCCTCGGAGCACCCACTGGCCAAAGCCGTCGTGCAACGCGCCGACACCGCCGGCGCCGGTCGACTGGATGCCCAGGGGTTCACCAACGTGCCGGGGCAGGGCGCCATCGCGTCCGTCGACGGTCACCGGGTCGTGGTCGGCAACAGCCGCCTGATGGCCGCCCAGCACATCGAGCTCGGTGCGCTCGGCGACCGGCAGCGCGAGCTCGCCGCCGCCGGCCGGACCTCGGTGCTCGCCGCGGTCGACGGCACGGCCGTCGCGGTCATCGGCATCGCCGACGCGGTCCGGCCGAGCTCCGCTGCAGCGGTCGCCGAACTGCGTGAACTCGGCGTCGAGGTCGTCATGCTGACCGGTGACAACGCCGCGACCGCCGCCCGGATCGCCGGGCAGCTCGGGATCACCACCGTCATCGCCGATGTGCTTCCGGGCGACAAAGCCGCGAAGGTCAAAGAGCTGATGGCGGCCGGCCGGCGGGTCGCGATGGTCGGCGACGGGGTGAACGACGCCCCAGCGCTCGCCCAAGCAGACCTCGGGATCGCGATCGGCGCGGGCACCGACGTCGCGGTGGAAACCGCCGACGTCGTCCTGATGCGCTCCGATCCCCTGGACGTCGCGGTCGCCCTGCGGATCGGTCGCGGCACCGTCCGCAAAATGCAACAGAACCTCGGCTGGGCGATCGGCTACAACTCCATCGCGCTGCCCATCGCAGCCGGGGTGTTCCAGCCCGCCTTCGGCCTCGTCCTCCGCCCGGAGATCGCAGCCATCACGATGGCCGGCTCGAGCTTTCTCGTCGCGGTCAACGCCCTCACCCTCAAACGCCTCCGACTGCCGACAGCCCCGCCCGCGGCACCGCCCGAGCCAACGTCCGACCAGCAGGTCCCCGACGTGATCGGTGAGCCGGTTGCCACCAAGACGAGCTGATGACCGACGGGGATCCGACCGCCTTGACCCGTCGCCCGGCGCCAGCGCGGATGTTGTGGATCACCGCCGCGCTCGGGACGTGTTTCCTCGGGGTGCGGTGGGGGCTGCGGGACGCACCGATGCTCTGGTTCGCGGCGCTGAGGGCGCTGCTCGGCGGCGCGGCGTTGACCTTCGTCGCCGGCGTGCAGCGCCGGCCGATCCCGCGGTCCGCCGGCAGTTGGGGCTTCCTGGCGGTGCTCGGGCTCGTCAATGTCACGTTGGCGTTCGCCGCGATGTTCGCCGGCATCGCCGGGCTGGCCACTGGGACAGCCGCGGTGCTGGCCAACGCCCAGCCGCTGCTGATCCTGCTCCCAGCCTGGTGGCTTTACCACGAACGGGTGTCGGCGCGGGCCGGTCTCGCGCTCGCGGTGGGCTTCGGTGGGCTGCTCGTCGTCGCCGTGCCAGGCGGTGGGGGCTCCGGGGCACTGCTGTCGCTGCTGGCCTCCGCCGCGGTCACCACCGGCACGCTGATGGCGCGTCGCCTCGGCGCCATCGACATCGTGGTGGCAAGTGCGGCGCATTTCCTGTTCGGCGGGTTCGTCCTGGCCGGCGTGGCGCTGGCCGTCGAAGGCCCGCCGCACATTCAATGGACCCCACGTTTCGTGGCTGTGCTGGCGTTCCTTGGGTTGGTCGCGACCGCAGCGACGACACTGGCCTGGTTCGTCGAGACCCTTCGCTGCCCGCTGTCCTCACTCACCCCGTGGATGCTGCTGCCACCGGTGTTCGGCCTGATGCTGGGCATCGTCGTGCTCGGTGAACGCCCCGACGCCTGGACGGTGACCGGCATCGTGCTGGTCCTGATCAGCATGCGGATCACGCTGTCCGAGCACGGCGCGGCGGGCGGCGCACCCGGACAGCTCTCGGTCGCCGGTCCACGTGGCCCTGACACCGCGACCGTCGCGGACCTGTCTTGTCGAACCCCCTTGAAGGAGCACCGATGACGCTCACCGCCCCGCACCTCCCGACCGACAGCGGCCGATCCGACATCTCCGGTCCGCTCGGACCCGAACAGTTGCGGCTGCTCGATGCGTATTGGCGGGCCGCGAATTTCCTGTCAGTAGGGCAGATCTATCTGCTGGCCAACCCGTTGTTGCGAGAGCCGCTGACGTTGGAGCACGTCAAGCCGCGGTTGCTCGGCCACTGGGGGACGACGCCTGGGTTGAACTTGGTCTACGCCCATCTCAACCGGGTCATCGTCAGCCGAGGGCTGGCCGCGATGTACGTGATCGGGCCGGGCCACGGTGGACCGGGCTTAGTCGCGAATGCCTACCTGGAGGGCACCTACAGCGAGGTCTATCCGGAGATCAGTCGGGATGCCGAGGGGCTGCGCCGGCTGTTCCGGCAGTTCTCCTTCCCCGGTGGCATCCCGAGCCATGTGGCCCCGGAGACCCCCGGGTCGATCCATGAGGGCGGTGAGCTCGGCTACGCGTTGGCGCACGCCTACGGCGCCGCGTTCGACAACCCGGGCCTGCTGGTCGCCTGTGTCGTCGGTGACGGCGAGGCCGAGACCGGTCCGCTGGCCGCGAGCTGGCACTCCAACAAATTCCTCGACCCGGTGCACGACGGGGCGGTCCTGCCGATCCTGCATCTGAACGGTTACAAGATCGCCAATCCGACGATACTGGCGCGGATCCCGGACGAGGAGCTGATGGCGCTGCTGGCCGGCTACGGCCACCAGCCGATCCTGGTGCGGGGCGATGACCCGGCGCAGGTACACCAGGACCTTGCTTCGGCGATGGACTGGGCGGTCACTGAGATCGCCCGGATCCAGCGGGACGCCCGCGAGGGTGGCGACAGTGTGCGGCCACGTTGGCCGATGATCGTGCTGGCCACGCCGAAGGGGTGGACCGGCCCGAAACAGGTCGATGGGCTCCCGACCGAGGGCTCCTGGCGTTCTCATCAGGTCCCGTTGGCCAATCTGGCCGGCGACCCCGAACACCTGCGCCTACTCGAGCAATGGCTGCGCAGTTACCGGCCGGAGGAGCTGTTCGACGAGACCGGAGCGCTGCTGCCCGAACTCGCGGCGCTCGCGCCGACCGGCCCGGCCCGGATGAGCGCCAGCCCGCACGCCAACGGCGGTGCGCTGTTGCAACCGTTGCGGCTGCCGGATTTCACCGAGTACGGCGTACCGGTCGATGCCCCGGGCACCGAGCTGCACGAGGCGACCCGGGTGCTCGGGACGTTCCTGCGCGACGTCATCCGGGACAACCCCGACACGTTCCGGCTGATGGGCCCGGATGAGACCGCGAGCAACCGTCTGGGGTCGGTGTTCGAGCAGACCGACCGGGTGTGGCAGGGCGAGACGCTGCCGACCGATGAGCACCTGGCGCGTTCCGGGCGGGTGATGGAGGTACTGTCGGAGCACCTGTGCCAGGGCTGGCTCGAGGGTTACCTGCTCACCGGCCGGCATGGCCTGTTCTCCTGCTATGAGGCGTTCATCCATATCGTGGATTCGATGGTCAACCAGCACGCGAAATGGTTGAAGGTCACCAACGGCATCCCCTGGCGACGGCCGATCGCGTCCCTGAACTACCTGCTGACCTCGCACGTGTGGCGCCAGGACCACAACGGGTTCTCCCACCAGGACCCCGGCTTCATCGACCACCTGGTGAACAAAAAGGCCGAGATCGTGCGGGTGTACCTGCCGCCGGATGCGAACACGCTGCTGTCGGTCGCGGACCACTGTCTGCGCAGCCGGCAATACGTCAACCTCATCGTGGCCGGCAAGCAACCGGCGCTGTCGTATCTGACTATCGAGGAAGCGGTAGCGCACTGCACCCGTGGCCTGGGTATCTGGGAGTGGGCCAGCAACGACCACCTCGACGGCGTCGGCGGCCAGCCCGACGTCGTACTGGCCTGCGCCGGTGACGTGCCGACCCTGGAAACGCTTGCCGCCGCCGCGTTGTTGCGTGAACACCTACCGACGGTGAAGGTCCGGGTCGTCAACGTCGTCGACCTGATGCGGCTGCAACCGGAGAGTGAGCACCCGCACGGCATCTCGGAGGTGCATTTCGATGCGCTGTTCACCCCCGACCGGCCGGTCATCTTCGCCTATCACGGCTATCCGTCGCTGATCCACCGGCTCACCTACCGCCGGTCCAACCACGCCAACATGCACGTCCGCGGCTACAAAGAGGAAGGGACCACCACCACCCCCTTCGACATCGTCATGCTCAACGACCTCGACCGCTTCCACCTGGTCATCGACGTCATCGACCGGGTGCCCGGTCTCGGTGCCACCGCCGCGCACCTCCGGCAACAGATGGTCGACGAGCGCTTGGCAGCACGCGCCTACACCCGGGCGCACGGTGAAGACGACCCGGCGATCAGCAACTGGACCTGGCCATACCGATGAGCCTCCCCCTGCGTCGCCAAGCCCGAACAGGTCAAAGGGCTCTTCCGCTCGACCAGGTCAGCTGAAACGGTCCTGGCATGGCTGAGCACACACCAGCGTGCACGCAGTGCGCACCGTGCATCGCGCAGGTGTCGTCACCGGAGGACCGCCTCGGCCTCTTGCGAGCAACGCTCGGGCGGGAGACCGAACCACTCGTGGCGCTGACTCACCTGCTCCGTCTGTGCCGGGACGAGCACCGGATGCTCTGGGAGCACCGACTGGACGCCCAAAGCCGGCTGCGGATCAAGGATGTGCAGGACCTGATGAGCCGGGCGACGGTGGACGACAGCGCACCGGCAGCGCTGTCCGCGCCCGTGCGGGCCGCACTGGTCCAGGCGCTGCAACCCTGCCCCGGCGTACCGGCTGTCGTCGTGGCACAGGTACTCGCGGACTTCCTCGACGAGCAGTACGCCGGGACGCTCTGGAGCTCGTTTGCCCGGCGCAGCCCCTACCAGCCTGCGGTGGGCGACCCGGTGCCCCTCGACAGCCCTGACCTACGCTCGGTCCTTGAGATGCGGCCCACTTCGCCGCCGTGGCGACTGGCCCAGCGCTTGGACGAGACCCGGCACGTCCGGCTCGCCGGCGGGTGGGCCACCCGCTTCCGCGTCGTCTTCGACTACAGCCGGGCGCAACAACTCACCGGCATCTTGACCGCCGACACGACGATCGCGGTGGTCAGCCCCAACGCCAGCCTGCGCGACTTCGACCTTGGTGACACCACCGACCGGCCGACCTTCCCCGTACGCCCCCTGGACGAGGACGCACAGCGCGCTCAGGTGCAGGGGCTCGTCCAGCAGGCGGTCACGGCAGGCGCCTCGATCATTGTCCTGCCCGAACTCGCGGTCTCCGCGGCGCTCGCGTGCGATCTGCAGTCCTGGGTGCGGCGTCCGGGCGGCCCGCGGCTGCTCGTCGCGGGCAGTCACCATGCTGATGCGCACGATGGGACCGGACGGCGCAACACTGCCGTTGCGTGGCTCCGCGACAGTGACGCGCCGCTGCAACAGGACAAGCACTCGCCAGCTGACCGGCCGGTTCACGAGGACCTGCACTACGACGGCTGGCCGGAGTTGCGGGTGCACGTCTCAAGCGACGGTTGGCACGTCGCGCTCGCGGTCTGCCGCGATCTGCTCAATCCCTCAGCCGTCCAGGCCCTGGCCGAAGCCGGGGTCAACCTGCTGCTCGTACCGGCAATGAGCGAGA
>JAYSQK010000195.1:0-3803 GCA_043721555.1 Frankiales bacterium | reverse complement strand
CGGGTGCTGGCGGCGCTGCGGGAGTCGGCCCGGACCGAGGCCCTCGTCCGCGTCGGCTGAGCCCGCGCCCGGATGCCCGGCGGCGCGGCGGCCCGGCTGGGCCCCGCGCGCTTGCGCTGGATCGGGCCGGGAAACGCCCGGCGAGCCGCGGCCCGATCCAGCACGAGCTCCGGTCGGACGGCCACGAACCGGTCCCCGACTGCGAGCCGGTCACCTGGCTACGCGGGGGTCGGGCCTGCCGTTCGCTAGCCTCGCCGGGCAGGACAGAGCCGTCGACAGAGGAGACCTCCAGTGACCGTCCGCGTCGGGATCAACGGCTTCGGCCGGATCGGCCGCAACTTCTTCCGCGCCGTACAGGCCGGTGGCCAGGACATCGAGTTCGTCGCCTTCAACGACCTCGGCGACGTCAAGACGATGGCCCACCTGCTCAAGTACGACAGCGTCCTCGGTCGTTTCCCAGGCACCGTCGAGGTGGCCGGCAGCACCATCGTCATCGACGGCAAGCCGTTGACCGGCTTCGCCGAGCGGGACCCGGCCGCGATCAAGTGGGGCGATGCCGGCGTCGACGTCGTCATCGAGTCCACCGGGTTCTTCACCAAGGCCGCCGACGCCCGCAAGCACGTCGATTCGGGCGGCGCGAAGAAGGTCATCATCAGCGCGCCCGCGACCGATGAGGACCTGACGATCGTCATGGGCGTCAACGACGACAAGTACGACGGCAGCCAGACCGTCCTGTCGAACGCCTCCTGCACCACCAACTGCGTGGCGCCGATGGCCAAGGTGCTGCAGGACAGCTTCGGCATCGAGAACGGCCTGATGACGACGATCCACGCCTACACCGCAGACCAGAACCTGCAGGACAACGTCCACAAGGACCTGCGCCGGGCCCGCGCCGCCGCCCTCAACATCGTGCCGGCCTCCACCGGCGCCGCCAAGGCGACCGCGCTCGTGCTGCCCGAGCTCAAGGGCAAGCTCGACGGTTTCGCGATGCGCGTCCCGGTGCCGACCGGATCGGTCACCGACCTCGTCGTCACGCTGACCAAGTCGGCCAGCCGGGACGAGGTCAACGCGGCGTTCAAGGCGGCCAGCGAGGCCGGCCTGAAGGGCTACCTCGTTTACACCGACGACCCGATCGTCTCCTCGGACATCGTGACCAGCCCTGCGTCGTGCACCTTCGACTCGCTGCTGACGATGGCGCAGGGCAGCCAGGTCAAGATCGTCGGCTGGTACGACAACGAGTGGGGCTACTCCAACCGCCTCGCCGACCTGACCGCGCTCGTCGGCTCGCGGCTCTCTTGAGGGCCGCGCTCGACCTCGACGTCACCGGGCGGCGGGTCCTGGTCCGGTGCGACCTCAACGTCCCGCTCGAGGACGGCCGGATCACCGACGACGGCCGGATCGTCGCCTCGTTGCCGCTGCTGACCTGGCTCATCCAGCAGGGCGCTCGCGTCGTCGTGACCGCGCACCTCGGCCGACCTGGTGGGACCCCTGACCCGGCGTACAGCTTGGCGCCGGTGGCGCAGCGGCTCGGCGAGCTGCTGGGCAAACCGGTCCGCCTCGCGGGCGACGTCGTCGGCCCGGACGCGCGAGCCGCCGTCGCCGAGCTCGCCGACGGTGGCATCGTGCTGCTGGAGAACGTCCGCTTCGAGGCGGCCGAGACCAGCAAGGACGACGCCGTCCGGGGCGCGTTCGCCGACCGGCTGGCCGCCTTCGCCGACCTCTACATCGACGATGCGTTCGGCGCCGTGCACCGCAAGCACGCCAGCGTGTACGACGTCGCCGAGCGGCTCCCGCACGCGGCCGGCCCGCTGGTCGCGACCGAGGTCGAGGTGCTGCGCCGGCTCGAGGTCGAGCCGGAACGGCCGTACCTGGTGGTGCTCGGCGGCTCCAAGGTGAGCGACAAGATCCAGGTGATCGAGGCGCTGCTGCCCAAGGTGGATCAGCTGCTCGTCGGTGGCGGGATGTGCTTCACCTTCCTCAAGGCGCAGGGTCACGGGGTGGGCACGTCCCTGCTCGAGGAACCGATGCTCGAGCAGTGCCGCACCCTGCTCGCCTCGGGCAAGATCGTGCTGCCGGTGGACGTCGTGGCGGCCGACGGGTTCGCCGCGGACGCGTCGTACGCCGTGGTGGATGCGACCGCGATCCCGGCGGACCGGATGGGGCTCGACATCGGCCCGCGGTCGGTCGAGCTGTTCAGCCAGCGACTGCAGGGCGCTCGGACGGTGTTCTGGAACGGCCCGATGGGGGTGTTCGAGCTGGCGCCCTTTGCCGCCGGGACCCGTGGCGTGGCCGAGGCGATCGCCTCGCTCGGCGGCGCACTCACCGTCGTGGGCGGGGGCGACAGTGCCGCAGCCGTGAGGGCTCTCGGCATCGACGAGGACCGGTTCACCCACATCAGCACCGGGGGAGGGGCGTCCCTGGAGCACCTCGAGGGCAAGACGCTGCCGGGCCTGGAGGTCCTCGATGCGTAAGCCGCTGATGGCCGGCAACTGGAAGATGAACCTCAACCACCTCGAGGCCATCGCCCTGGTGCAGAAGTTGTCGTTCAGCCTGTCGGACAAGGACTTTGACTCGGTCGAGGTCGCCGTGCTGCCGCCGTTCGTCGATCTGCGGAGCGTGCAGACGCTCGTCGACGGGGACCGGCTCCGGATCGTGTACGGCGGGCAGGACCTCTCGCCGCACGACAACGGGGCCCACACGGGCGACATCAGCGGCGCGATGCTGGCCAAGCTCGGCTGCAGCTATGTCGTCGTCGGGCACAGCGAGCGGCGCGAGCAGCACGGCGAGGGCGACGAGGTCGTCCGCGACAAGGTGCTGGCCGCCGGCCGACACGCCCTGGTGCCGATCCTTTGCGTCGGCGAAGGCCTGGCGGTCCGCGAGGCTGACGGACACGTTGCGCACTGCTGCGACCAGCTCGACGGGGCTTTGGCAGGCGTCCCCGGCGAGCTGCTCGAGACGCTGGTCATCGCCTACGAACCGGTATGGGCCATCGGGACCGGCAAGGTGGCCACGCCGCAGGACGCGCAGGAGGTCTGCGCGGCGCTCCGGGCCCGGCTGGCCGATCTGGCCACCAAGCGGATCGCCGACGGGGTGCGGGTGCTCTACGGCGGCTCGGTGAAGTCCGGCAACGTTGCCGAGCTGATGGCGCAGCCCGATATCGACGGGGCGCTGGTCGGCGGCGCATCGATCGACGCCGAGGAGTTCGCCCGGATCGTGACCTACCCGACACATGGCGGCTGAGCCAAGCCTGGTCGAGGTCACCGGCAGGTCACGATCTGTCCGCGGCGCCACGCGGTGCTTCCCGAGCGGCAACAGCCGCCGTACAGTCCCGCCACACCCGGGCGTTCCAGTCCTGCGGCCCCCACCCCTGGCCGCGGGACCAGCCGTCGTACCGCGCAGGAAAGGCCAGCCTTGACGGCTCCGCTCGACGTCGGCGCTTCGGCAGCCAGCGCGACCCAGGAAGCAGTTCTGGCCGCCAGCCACGCGTCGATCGCCGGCCGCTCGCTCGGCCGCATTGCCTGGACCAAGCTCAAGCGCGACAAGGTCGCGATCTCCGGAGCTGTCGTCGTCGCGCTGCTCATCGCGGTGGCGCTGCTGGCCCCGTTCATCGTCGGGCTCCTCGGGCACCCGCCGAACGAGTTCCACCAGGAGCTCATCGACCCGTCACTGCAGGTGCCCCGCACCCCGCGCGGTGGGATGAGCACCGACTTCCTGCTCGGCGTGGAACCGGTCAACGGCCGCGACCTGTTCAGCCGAATCATCTACGGGTCACGGATCTCGTTGCTGGTGGCCTTTCTCGCCAC
>JAYSQK010000194.1:0-3349 GCA_043721555.1 Frankiales bacterium | reverse complement strand
AGGACGAGCGGCACGGTGATCAGGCCGCGTAGCAACCTGCGGCCGGGCAGCGCCGAGCGGGCGAGTACCCACGCCAGCGGCACCCCCAGCAGCAGGGCGAGCGCGACCGCGGCCAGCGAGCAGCGCAGCGACAGCAGCAGGGCCTGCCGGACCGCGACGGTGCCGAGCAGCTCCGGCAGCCGCGTCCACGGGGTCCGCCGAAGGAGCGCGCCAAGTGGCAGGACGACCAGGAGCGCGGCCAGCAGCGCAGGCGTCGCGAGCAGCAGCGGTGTCCGTCGCCTCACGCCGGTGGCAGGAACCCGGCCGCCGCGAGGATCGACTGGCCGGCGGGGGAGAGCACGAAGTCGATGAAGGCCTCAGCCGCATCGGGCGCCTTGCTGGCTTTGAGGATCGCCGCCGGATAGCTGTTGGAGATCCCTGGCAACGGGGTGCCCGCGATGGTGCCTTTGGCGGCTTTGAGGTCGGTGACGTAGGCGATCCCGGCGTCGGCCTCACCGAGCCGGACCTTGGTGACGACGCCCTTGACGTCCTGCTCGAGCGAGACCGGCGTGAGCTTGACGCCCGCCGCGGCGAGGGCCTTGGCGGCCGCCTTGCCGACCGGCACCGTCGGGCCGGCGAGCACGACCTTGACCCCAGGCTTGGCGAGATCGGCCAGCCCGCCGAGGTGCCGGGGATTGCCCGGGCCGGTGATCACCGCGAGGCGGTTGCGGGCGAACACCCGCGGCTCACCGTTGAGCTCGGCCGTGACCGTGGCGATCGAGGACGTGTCGGCGGTTGCCAGCACGTCGGCCGGTGCGCCTTGGGAGACCTGCGCAGCCAGGGCCTGCGAGCCGGCGAAGGAGAAGCTCACATGCGCACCGGGGTGGGCCTTTTCGTAGGCAGCGCCTTCCGCGGTGAAGACCTTCGTCAGCGAGGACGCCGCCAGCACGGTGAGCCCGGCGACTGCAGGGTCACTGGTCTTGGCAGGTGTGCCGCCGCCTCCGCAGGCCGTGGCCAGCAGTAGGGCGAGGCTGGCAAGGGCTGGGCGGACCGGGTTCATGGGACCTCCACGACGACGTTGGTGGATTTGACCGAGGCGGTGGCCGGCTGGCCCGGGGCGAGGCCGAGCGCGTCGACCGACTCGGTGGTCATCAGCGAGACGAGTCGGTGCGGGCCGGACTGGATCTCGACCTGCGAGACGACATCGCCACGCAGCACCCGGGTCACGATGCCGGGGAAGGCGTTGCGGGCTGACGTCGCGACCGGTCCGGTGGGGTCACCGGCCAACGCCACCGCGAACGCCGCCAGATCGGCGCCTTCGACGACCCGTCGGCCGTCGGCGTCCTCGGTCGAGCGGAGCCGTCCGGCGTCGGCCCAGCGCCGCAACGTGTCGTCACTCACACCAAGCAGTTGCGCCGCCGCGCTCAGACGATAGAGGTGCATCTGCGGCACTCTAAACCCTGTCACCCCGCGGTTGCGGTTTTTGACAATGATCCGCGGGCCGCCCGGCCGCCGTCGATAGGCTTGGGTTGTGTCCCGACGCAATTTTGACCCCGCGGAGCTCGGCCCGCAGATCTACCCGCTGCTCAACAGCGTGGTCGTCCCGCGTCCGATCGCCTGGGTGTCGACGACGTCGGCGACCGGCGTCGACAATCTGGCCCCGCATTCGTTCTTCACGATCGCCGGGATCGACCCGGCGGTTGTGCAGTTCACCTCGGTCGGGGAGAAGGACAGCCTGCGAAACGCCCTGGCAACCGGGGAGTTCGTCGTCTCGGTGTGCACCGAGCCGATGCTGGAGCAGATCAACGCGACCGGCACGGACTACCCGGCCGACACCAGCGAGTTCGATGCGGTCGGGCTGACCCGCGAGCCGAGTCTTCGGGTCGCGCCCCCGCGGGTGGGCGAGTCGCCGGTGGCGATGGAGTGCCGGGTGGTGGCGACCCAGGTGTTCGGCATCTGCACGGTCGTGTTCGGACAGGTCGTGCACCTCGCGGTCGACGAGGCCGTGCTGCGCGACGGCCGCCCGGCGATCGACCTGCTCCGGCCGCTGGCCCGGCTCGGCGCCAACGAGTGGTCCACGATCGGGGCGGTGTCGGATCACCGGCGGGTGCCGTTCAGCGAGTTGGCATGACGTCAGTGGCCGCCCGGCCAGGCCGGGCGGCGACAACCCGCGCAGCCCTGCTCGGGGCCGCCCGGGAGATCTTCGCCGTGTCGGGCTTCGCTGAGGCGTCTATCGCCGATGTCGTCGCCCGGGCCGGAGCGAGCGTCGGCAGCCTCTACCACCACTTCGGTGGCAAGGCAGAGCTCTACCTCGCGCTGTTCGAGGACTACCAGGAGCGGCAGGAGGCGCGGGCCGCGAACGCCGTCAAACAGGCCCGGACCGCCGGCGAACGGGAGCCGCTCGCGTTGTTCCTCGCCGGCTCCCGGGCGTATCTGGAAGGCTGCTGGGCCGAGCGGGACCTCGCCCGGCTCTTCCTCGCCGGCGGTGGCCCGCCCGGCTTCGAGCTGGTGACCAGGCGGCGTTACCGCGCGTGGACCCGACGCAACGCCGCGCTGCTCAGCGCCGACACCGACGACGTGTCGGTCGATGCACTCGTGCTGGTGCTCACGACCGTGATGAGCGAGGCCGGCCACGAGGTCGCCGTCTGCGAGGACGAGCGCTCGTCGCAGCGACTCGCCACCGACGTGCTCGCGCTGATCGCCAGGATCGCCGGATGACCTCGCGGCACGACGACCTGCTCGCCCGCCGCGGCGACTACCCGGTGCTCGCGAGCAGCACCTATCTCGCCAGCCACACCCTCGGCGCGATGCACCGGCGCACCCCGGAGCGGCTCGCCGCGTTCGCCGCCCTGTGGGCCGAGCACGGCGTCGTCGCCTGGGAGCAGTGGGCGCCAGAGGTACGACGGGTGGCCGACCTCGTCGGCTCGTTGATCGGCGCCCCGCCCGGCACGACCGTCATGCGGCAGAACGTCGCCGACCTGCTCGGCGACGTCGTGTCCGCCCTGGACTGGCGTGGCCCGCGCAACCGGATCGTCACCAGCAGCCTGGAGTGGCCCGGCAGCCTGCACACCTGGTCGCAGGTGGACCGGCTCGGCGGTGAGGCCGTCGTCGTCCCCGGTGACCCGGGCGGTGTGGAGCTCGACCTCGACGCGATGGTGGCCGCCATCGACGAGCGCACCCTGCTCGTCGAGTGCTCGCACGTGCTGTTCCGGACCTCGACCCTCGTCGACGTCCGGCCGCTGATCGAGCGGGCGCACGAGGTCGGCGCGCTCGCCGTCGTCGACGGCTACCAGGCGGCCGGCACAGTGCCCGTCGACGTCGTCGATCTCGGCGTCGACCTCTACCTCGGCGGCTCGGTGAAGTACCTCAG
>JAYSQK010000193.1:0-1607 GCA_043721555.1 Frankiales bacterium | reverse complement strand
TCGCGGGCGCGGAAGCCGGCGAGGTCACCTGCACACCGGCCTGCGCGAGCCACTGGCGCTGGGTCTCGAGCGAGGCCTCCAACTCGCCGGTGGGGCGGCCGGCGGCCCTGGCCTTGTCGAGCTTGCCTTCGAGCTCGCCGACCTTCTCGCGCAGCCGCACCACGAACGGCGACTCCTGCTTGGGCGCTGCCGCCGACCCGGCGCTGCGGAATTTCTCCTCGACGGCCGCCATCCGGTCCTCGAGCGAGCGCATCGCGTCGCGCGGCACCTTGCCGACAGCCTCCCAACGCTCGCCCAGCTTGCGCAGCGCAGCCTTGCCCCGATCCACCGCCGACGGGTCGAGCGCCTCGGCCTCAGCGAGGATGTCCTCCTTCTGCTTCTGGTTGCCGCGGAACTCCTCGTCCTGCTCGGCGAAGGAGGCGTTGCGGGCGCTGAAGAACCGGTCCTGGGCGCCCTTGAAGGACTCCCAGAGGGCATCCTCGACCTCGCGCGGGGCGCGGCCGGCGGTCTTCCAATCGGCCATCAGCTGCTTGTAACGGTCGGCCGTGGCCTTCCAGTCGGTCGAACCGGCCAGGCCCTCGGCGTCGCGGACCAGTTGCTCCTTGCGGGTCTTGGAGACCTCGCGCTGCTGCTCCAGGGCGCCGAAGTGGGTGGTGCGGCGCTCGTTGAACCGGGCTCGGGCCGCGACGACGCGCTCCCAGAGGGCGTCATCGGTCTTCTTGTCGACCCCGGTGATCCGCTTCCAGTCCTGGCCCAGGGTGCGCAGTCGCTCCCCTGCATCGCGCCAGGAGGAGCTGCCGGCCAGCTGCTCGGCCTCTTCGGCCAGCGCCGTCTTCTTCAGCACCGACTCGCCCTTGGCCACCTCGCGGGCCGCCTTGGCCGCCTCCACCGCCTCTGCCGTGCCGGCCAGCAGCGCGTCGACCCGAGTCTCGAGGGCGGCCAGGTTGCCGACCGCCGGGGCCGTCGGCAACGTCTCCTTCAGCCGGGCGGCGCTCGCTGCGACCTGTCGCGGATCACCGGCGCCGCTGCGCAACCGCTGCTCGAGCAGCGTCACCTCGGTCGCCAGCTGCTCGAAGCGCCGGACGAAGTGCGCCAGCCCCTCCTCCGGCGTCCCGGCATGCCAGGACCCCACCTCGCGCTCGCCCTCGGTGGTCCTGACGAAGACGGCCCCGTCGTCGGTGACCCGGCCCCACTCGCTCATGCTGCTCCCTCGTCGATGCTGCCGGGGCAGTCTCCCCCATGGCGCGGCAGACTGCGCCGGTGACCACCCCTGCAGCGCCGCGGAGTACACCCGGGCGGCGACCGGTCGACCTCATCGCGGTGCTGTTCGCCTACGTCCTGCCACTGGCCCTCGTGACCGGCGGGCTGATCGTCACCGGGCTCGGCGTGCTCGCCGTCGCGCTGCTCGCCGTCGAGGCGTGCGTGCTGCTCGCCGTCGTGCTGATGCGCCGTCGGCCGCCCCGCGCCCCGGGCATCGGCGCGCCCACCAGACGGCCCTGGCTCGTCCCGCTGGTGATGGTCGCCATCGTCGGCGGGGTGGTCGCTGTCGCAATGATTGCGGCCGGGACCGGCTGACCCCCGCCCCGTCGTACGGCCGGACGGGCTGC
>JAYSQK010000192.1:0-6676 GCA_043721555.1 Frankiales bacterium | reverse complement strand
ACCTCGCTACGGGACGGCATGAACCTCGTCGCGAAGGAGTACGTCGCCTGCCGGCACGATGAGACCGGCGCGTTGGTGCTCAGCGAATTCACCGGGGCGGCCGACGAGCTCGGGAGTGCCTTCCTGGTCAATCCGCACGACATCGAAGGGACCAAGGAGGCGATCCTGCGGGCGATCGCGGTCACCCCGCGGGAGGCCCGGCGGCGGATGCGGTCGCTGCGCAAACGGGTCCGCACCCATGACGTCAACCGGTGGGCCGCGGGCTTTCTCGACGTCCTTGCGAGTGCACCGCTTTTGCCCGCTGCAACGAAGCCGTCCTGAACGGACCGGTCAGTGGTGCTGGGCGTCGGGCAGGATGAGGTCGTTGCGGTGCAACGCCAGGGCACGGGCGTATCGACGAGCGATGTCGGGCATGGAGCGAGCGCTCTCGCCGACCCCGAACACGGTTCCTGGATAGTCCAGCGGCCCGAGAATGGCCTGGATGCGTTCCCAGTCGCCCGGCTCGACGAGCTCGGCCGGATCGCCGCCCGCGAACCAACCCATCGGGACCGCCATCCCAGCCGGGATCACGCTGTTGACGCCGACCACCGCGTGGAACTCGACTTCCGCGCCGAGCCCGAGGCGGGCGCCGTTGAAGACCACCGCGCCGGTCGCGATGCGGGTGTCACCTTCGATCACGCACCCGGTGAGATGGGCATGCGGGCCCACCAGCACATTGTCACCGAGCTTGGCCGGATGCAGCGGGACCCCCCGGATGACGGCGTTCTCCATCACCACGCAGTTCGCACCGATCTCCACCGAGCCACCCTCGGCGGTGAGCACCGCGCCGAACAGCACCCGACTGTGCGGACCGACCTTGACGTCACCGCAGAGCACCGCCGTCGGTGCGATGTAGGCCGACTCCGCGACCTGCGGGCGCTTGACCCGATGCTCGACGTACACCGCTGCGTGTCCGACCACCCTTGGCGGGCTCACATAGTCCTGTGCAGTCATTGCTGCCACCTGCTCTCGACCTCGATCACCATGAGGACTGCGGGGACTGTGCTCCTCCTGGCCACCGGGATTCTGAGCCCGCACGATCGACGCTACTGCTGGCCTTGTCGGCACACAATGGTGCCGGGGCCTGGACTGGGGACGGCGACGCCGCTCGCCCCCGGTCCAGGCCCGACGGTCACGAGTCGAGGGCGATCAGGGGGCAGTTGGAGATGAAGCCCGCGGCCGGGAAGCCGCCGAGGCTGGGGTTGGCCGGGCCACCGGCGCCGGTGACGAAGCCGTTGCCGAAGGCGCTGGCGACGTCACTGCCGCTGACGAGGACCTTACGACGACCGGCGTCGATCGCGGCCTGGGTCCAGATGACCGGGTGGACGTCCCAGACTGGGCTGTAGCGGCCGTTGCCCTGTCCAGGGATGTCCTGGTTGATGTTGAGCGGGTCGCCCTCACCGCGAAGCGCCGAGTTCAGCCCCTGCCGGGCCGGGTTGGTCGCCCCGACTTCACCGTTGACGATCGGCAGGATCGCCGAACGAGCCGACGTCTTGACGTCGTTGCTGCCGAGCCCCGGAGCCGCGTCGAGGTTCGGGGCGTAGATCGAGCCCTCCGCGCCGGCGACGACGGTCGATGAGGCGTCCTGGTGCAGATACACGGTGCGGTGGCCGTTCCAGAAGCCGAAGAACGAGTGGAAGGTCGCGGTCCGTGCGGTCAGGTCGAGGCTCGCGATCGAGTCGTGCACGCCGCTGGCGTTCTGCACCGGCGTCGCGTCGTAGACGATCCCGTTGCCCGTCGTGACCAGCGGGCTGTACGACGCGTCGCCGACCGCGCCCGGCGTGTAACTGCCGCCGCCGAACTCGTTACCGGCGGGGCCGGGGGTGACGCTGCGGACCGGGCTGAAATCGACCCCGCCGGCGAAGTCCCAGCTGCCATCGGCCTGCACGGTGGCCTTCTGGACCGCCTTCGTGCCGAGCGCGTTCGCGAGCTTGGGCACGTAGTTCAGCCCGCGGGCCTGGGCGTCGGCCTGGTTGGAACCATCGGTCACGACGTACCAGACGGTGGCTCCGCCGTGCGAGCCCTTGAACAACGGCAGCGTCACCAATTCGTGCGCGACGTCCACCTTGGCTGAGGTGGTGAACACCTTCGTGCTGCCGCCGCCGTCGGACGCCAGGGCGGCTGGCGCGCTGGAAAACAGCGCTCCGGCCGTGAGGAGTGCCACGCTGACCCGGCTTGCCATGACCGTACGGTTGTTGCGCTTCATTGCACGCTCCCTGTTCTGCAGCACCGATTGCTGATGTAGGGGAGACCTGCCGAGTGGCCCGAATGTGAGTCCCCCGGATGCTTACGTCCAGGTGACGCAATCTGTGTCGGGGAGGCGGCACCGTCCGCGGCGGCGTTCACACCGGCGTGGACCCAGACGGCGCAGCGCAGGACAGCGACCTGCTGGCCCGGGTCCGGTCCGGCGACGAGCGCGCCCTCGAGATCCTCGTCCGCCGGCACGCCGCGGCGCTGCACCGGCTGGCGGCCGCGATCCTTGGTGACGACGTCCTGGCCGACGACGTGGTCCAGGAGACCTGGCTGGCTGCGCTGCGCAGCCTCGACGGTTTCCAGGGCCGGTCGTCGGTGCGTTCGTGGCTGCTGGCGATCTGCGCCAACACCGCGCGAACCCGCCGCGGCAAGGAGCGGCGGGCGGTGCCGTTCACGGCCGCCTGGCGGGACGAGCGGGCGCCCTCGGTCGAGGTCGGGCTGTTCACCGGGTCCGGGTACTGGGCCGCACCGGTCACCGAGTGGGACGACGCGCCCCACCACGCCGCCGCCAACATCGCCCTGCGGCAGCATCTCGAACAGGCCATCGGCCAGCTGCCCCGCCGCCAGCGTGAGGCGGTCGTCGCCAGTGACGTCCTGGGTTGCACGGGCGCCCAGTCAGCACAGCTGCTGGGGGTCAGCCCCGCACACCAGCGGGTGCTGCTGCACCAGGGGCGCGCGCGCCTGCGCCTCGCGCTTGCCGAGCACCGGACGGGGGAGCGCTGATGGGTCGCCGCCGTGACCTGGCGTGCCGCGAGCTGGTCGAGCTCCTTGGCGATCACCTCGACGGGCAGCTGGACGACGCCACCAGCGCCCGCGTCGAGGAGCACCTGCTCGGCTGCGGCGATTGTGGCCGCTATGCCGACCAGCTCCGGCAGACGCTCGCGTTGACCCGCAGCCTGGCCGTCGACGACTCCAGCCAGCCTGGTCTCGAGGCGTTGCTGGTGGAGTTGCGTCGCCGGACGCGCCGGCCCGGGTAGGTCGCTCCACCCCGAAGCGGATATGCCCTGCCGGCGTCTGTCAGAGTCCGGGCATGATCCCGGACGACGAGGCCCTGCCGTCGTGGTTCCTCACCTCGGCCGAGCGCGGCAACCCGTCGTCGCAGATCCGGCCGCACACCACCGGCAACCTGGTCGAGCCGCTCGTCCACGGCTCGACGTACTTCCGTTGCCTGCATGAACAACTCGACCGGTTGCAGGCCGGCGACGAGGTCTATCTGGCGTCGTTCCGCGCCGACAGCGAGGAGTTGCTCGCCGGCCCGGGGACGGCAGTCGGGGACGTCCTCGCCGGTGTGGCCGCACGCGGCGTCACGGTGTCCGGGCTCGTCTGGCGCTCGCAGCCCAAGCAGCTCGAGCAGAGCGAGCAGGCCAACGCCGAGCTGGTCCGGGTCCTGCGGGACGCGGGTGGCGAGGTCGCGCTCGACGCCCGCACCCGGCGCGGTGGGTCGCACCACCAGAAGCTGGTGGTCTGTCGCTCGGCGCGCGGGGACGTGGCGTTCCTGGGCGGTATCGATCTCGCCCTGAGCCGCAACGACGACGCCGAGCACGCCGGCGACCCGCAGGTCATGCCGTTCACCTCGACCTACGGCGAACGCCCGCCCTGGCACGACGTCCAGGTGGCGGTCCGCGGGCCCGCTGTGACCGACGTCGAGCTGACGTTCCGGGAGCGCTGGGACGGCAGCACCGCGCTCGACTTCCCGAGCCCGGTGCGGATGGTCTTCGACCGGGTCCGGCACGCCAGCGTGCTCACCGCCCCGGACCTGCCTGAGGTGCGACCCGACCCGCCGGTGGCCGGGCCGCACGCCGTCCAGGTCCTGCGCACCTACCCGGCGCGGTCCCGGCGCTACCCCTACGCACCGCTCGGTGAGCGGAGCATCGCGCGGGCCTATCGCAAGGCCCTGACCCGGGCGCGGGCGCTGGTCTACATCGAGGACCAGTACCTCTGGGCGCCCGGGGTGGCCCGCCTGCTCGTGTCGGCGCTGCGCCGCCGGCCCGAACTGCGGCTGATCGTCGTCGTCCCGCGCTACCCCGACAAGGAGGGCTGGGCGCGCACGCCGAGCCTGGTCGGCAGGGAGCGGGCGATCGAGGTCTGCCGGGCCGCGGGCGCCGAACGCTTCGCCATCTACGACGTCGAGAGTCCCACCGGCGGGCCGGTCTACGTGCACGCCAAGGTCGTCGTCATGGACGACATCTGGGCGATGGTCGGCTCGGACAACATGAACCGGCGGTCCTGGACCCACGACAGCGAGCTGTCCTGCGCCGTACTCGACAGCACCCGCGACGCGCGCGCACCGGAAGACCCCGCCGGGCTCGGTGATGGCGCCCGCACCTTCGCCCGCGATCTGCGCCTCGAGCTGTGGCGCGAGCACCTCGACCGCGAGGACGACACCGATCTGCTCGACCCGGCCTCAGCGTTCGAGGCGATGGCCGCCAGCGCCAAGACCCTCCAGGCCTGGTACGACGGGGGATGCGCCGGCCAGCGACCTCCCGGGCGGTTGCGGCCGCACGTGCCCGAGCGGGTCCGCCGTCGGGACCGGCCGTGGGCGGTACCGATGTCGCGGCTGCTGTACGACCCGGATGGGCGCGCGGTTCGCGACCGGGTCCGCCGGCGGTTCTGAGCGGTCAGCGCTGGACCCCGCCCTGCGACAGGGTTGACTGCTCGGCGTGACCGCGGTGCTGCTCTCGCTGCTCACGGCACTGTGTTACGGCCTGGCCAACTACCTCGGGCCTCTTCTCACCCGCCGGCATCCGCTCGGCGGCATCCTGCTCACCGGTCAGGTCGTCGGTGTCGTCGGCGCCGGGCTACTGCTGCTCGTCCGCGGCGGCGCCTTTCCGGACGGCCGGCACCTGCTCTTCGGCGCCGCCGCGGGCGTCTGCAACGGCGCTGCCCTGGCGCTGCTCTACACCGCGGCCGCGGCCGGGCCGATCAGCATCGTGGCGCCGATCGGCGCGACCGGGTCGGTGCTGCCGGTCGCCGTCGCGATCGCGACCGGTGAGCGGCCGTCGTTGCTGCAGCTGGTCGGGATCCCGCTCGCGGTCGTCGGGGTCGTCTTGGCGGCGGCCCGTCGCGGCGACGGCCGCACCCACGCCGCGCCGCGCACCATCGTGCTCGCCGTGCTGTCGGCGGTGGCCTTCGGCGGGTTCCTGGCCTTCTTCGGCGCCGCCTCCGCCGACCACACCTCGTGGGCCGTGCTCACCAGCCGGGTCACCCTGGTGGTGTGCACCGCGGGCGTCGTCCTGGTCCGGCGGTTCCCCGTCGGCCTGCCTGGGCGGGCGCTGCCCTCGGTCGCGCTGCCCGGGCTGCTGTTGCTGATCGGCACCGTTGCCTACGGCATCGCCACCACGCAGGGGCTGGTCAGTGTCGTCGCCGTGCTCGCCACCCTCGCGCCGGTGGTCACCGTCGGTCTGGCGGTGCTCGTGCTCGGTGAGCGGCTCGCGCTGCGCCAGCAGCTCGGCGTTGCGGTCGCGCTCACCGGCGTCGTACTGCTGGCCGCCGGCTGACCCGGGGCTGCCTGCCGGCTCGGCGTTTCAGCGGTGGCCGGTGACCTGGCCGACCAGCACGTCGATGCGGGACGCAAGCGTCAGGTCGAGGTCGGTCACCCCGCCGGCGGAGTGGGTCCAGAGCACCCAGCGGGTCGCCCCGGCGTCGTCCTCCAGGACCGGGTGGTGGTCCATGGCGTCGGCGGCCGCTGCAACGAGGCGGCGCAGCTCGGCATCCTCATCGGTCGTCAACCGGGTGGTGCGCCAGATCCGGTCCGGGCCACCGGCCCAGTCGGGCCGCCCCTTGAGTGCGGAGCTGAGCTGTGCGGCGTCCAGGGGTGTCGGCATGGCCCGAGCATGCCCCCCTGCTGGCAGGCTGACGCGCGTGCCGGAGCTGGTGAGCGTGGTCGGGGCAGCGGTCATCCGCGACGGGCGGGTGTTGGCGTCCCGGCGTACCGGGCCACCGCGGCTGGCCGGCTGCTGGGAGTTCCCGGGCGGCAAGGTCGAGGACGGCGAGACCGACCAGCAGGCGCTGGTGCGCGAGCTGCGTGAAGAGCTGCAGATCGAGTCCGTCGTGGGCGCGCGGCTCGGACCGGACCTCGTCATCGGTACGACGGCGGTCCTGCGGGTCTACCTGGTGAGTGCGATCGGGGCGCCGCAGCTCGTCGATCACGACGCCCATCGCTGGCTGTCAGAAGGCGAGCTCGAGCAGGTCCCGTGGCTGCCCATCGACCTGCCGTTGCTGCCGGTGCTGCGGCGCCATCTGCTGAGCCGATAGCGCTCCCCTTATCCCCGTGATCCACGGAAGGTCGGGGACCTCCGCAACGATCATCCGGGTGCCCCGGCTTCCGTGGATCTTGACGACAGGTCGTCGCGGCCGCCTCGGGTGCCACTTCCCCCGTCGTACG
>JAYSQK010000191.1:0-2722 GCA_043721555.1 Frankiales bacterium | reverse complement strand
CACCGCGATCGGCCTCGCGATCCGCGGCTACCGGCCGGTTTGCGAGATCCAGTTCGACGGGTTCGTCTACCCGGCCTACGACCAGATCGTCTCGCAGCTGGCAAAGATCCACTCGCGGTCGAGGGGGCAGGTCAAGCTGCCGATCACCGTCCGGATCCCGTTCGGCGGCGGCATCGGCGCGGTCGAGCACCACAGCGAGTCGCCCGAGGCCTACTTCGCGCACACCGCCGGTCTCAAGGTGGTCACCTGCGCCAACCCCGTCGACGGCCACTTCATGATCCAGCAGGCGATCGCCTCGGACGACCCGGTGATCTTCTTCGAGCCCAAGCGGCGCTACTGGGAGAAGGCCGAGGTCGATGTCACCGCGACCCCCGACCCGCTCTGGCAGGCCCGGATCGTCCGGCCCGGCACCGATCTGACGCTGATTGCCTACGGCCCGATGGTGCGCACCTGCCTCGAGGCGGCGGCCGCGGCGGCCGGCGAGGGCCACCAGCTGGAGGTCATCGACCTGCGGTCACTGTCGCCGCTCGACTTCGCGACCGTCATCGCCTCGGTACGCCGTACCGGTCGCGCCGTGGTCGTGCACGAGGCCCCGTCCTTCGTGGGGCTCGGCTCGGAGATCGCCGCGCGGCTCAGCGAGGAGCTCTACTACGAGATGGAGGCGCCCGTGCTGCGAGTCACCGGCTTCGACACGCCCTACCCGCCGTCGCGGGTCGAGGAGGACTACCTGCCCGACCTCGACCGGGTGCTGCACGGCGTCGACCGCTCGCTCGCCTACTGAGGAAGGGACGCACCCGATGGCACGCATCGCGCAGTTCAAGCTGCCCGACCTCGGCGAGGGCCTGACCGAGGGCGAGATCCTGCAGTGGATGGTCCAGCCCGGCGACACGGTCACGCTCAACCAGCCGATCGTCGAGGTCGAGACGGCCAAGGCCGCCGTCGAGGTGCCCTCGCCCTACGCCGGGGTCGTGACCGAGCTCCACCACCAGGCCGGTGAGGTGGTCGATGTGGGCGCGGTGATCATCAGCTTCGACACCGACCCGTCGGCCGGCCCGCTACCCCGTGCCGATCTTGACGATATTGTCCAAGACACGCCGGTGGACCGACCAGATCGTCAAGATCGGCCAGCTTTGGCGGCGGATCTGGTGCCAACCCCCGCCTCGGGCGCCCTGATCGGCGAGGTCGGTCCGACCGGCCGCACGGCCACCCTCGTCGGCTACGGCCCCAAGGACGGCGCGCTGACCCGGCGCGCCCGCAGCGACGCACCGCCGGTCGCCGCCGAGCCGGCTGCGCCCGCTAGTCCGCCCCCGCCGGCCACCGCCGCCCGGGTCTCCGCAGCGGCGGTCGGTCAGGCCGCTGCGCAGGTGTTCGCCGGGCAGCAGGCCGCGGCCGGCGGCTCGGTCCGGGCCAAGCCGCCGGTCCGCAAGCTGGCGAGGGAGCGCGGCGTCGACCTCGGCGCCATCGTCGGCACCGGGCCCGGCGGCACCATCTCGCGCGCAGACGTCGAGGGCGCCAGCACGGCCGGGGACCAGCTCGCCGCTGCCCCGGCGTACGACCCGGCGACGCGGGAGCGGCGGATCCCGGTCAAGGGCGTGCGCAAGTTGATGGCGCAGGCGATGGTCGGCAGCGCGTTCAGCGCGCCGCATGTCACCGAGTTCATCACGCTGGACATGACGCCGTCGATGGACCTGCTGGCCAGGCTGCGCGCCCTGCCGGAGCTCGCGGGCGTCAAGGTGACCCCGCTCCTGCTGGTCGCCAAGGCGTTGCTGCTGGCGGTCCGGCGCAACCCGGAGATCAACAGCACGTTCACCGATGACGAGATCGTCGTGAAGGACTACGTCAACCTCGGCATCGCCGCCGCGACCCCGCGCGGGCTGCTCGTGCCGAACATTAAAGACGCCGACCGGATGTCGCTGGCCGAGCTGGCGCTCGCCTTGCAGGAGCTCGTCGCGACCGCCCGTGACGGCCGGACGGCGCCCGCCGACATGGCCCGTGGCACGATCACGATCACCAACGTGGGGGTGTTCGGCGTCGACACCGGCACACCGATCCTCAACCCGGGCGAGAGCGCGATCCTGTGCTTCGGGGCGGTCCGGCCGACGCCCTGGGTCGTCAACGGCCAGGTCGTCGTGCGGCAGGTCACCCAGCTCGCGCTGTCGTTCGACCACCGCAACGTCGACGGCCAGCTCGGGTCGCAGTTCCTCGCCGACATCGCCCGGGTGCTGTCCGATCCGACGACAGCGCTGGCCTGGAGTTGAGCGAGCGGGCCCGTGACCTGGTGCGCAGCCGGCGCGGCGACTACCGGGCGCCGGAGACCGGCCGCCATCACCACCTCGGCACGGCGCCGGTCCGCCAGCCGCTGCTCGAGCATGGCGGTTCGAGCTACGTCGAGACCGCGGCGGTGCAACTGGCCGAGCGGACCGTCGGCCAGCTGCAGGAGCAACGCAGTCGTCAGCTCGCCGCGATGGAGCAGGCGGCTGGAGCGCTCGAGTTCGAGCTCGCCGGACAGGCACGCGACGCGGTGGCCGCGATCGATGCCGAGTTGGCCCGGCGGACCGTGCCCTAGCCTGCGGCGGGCAACGGCCCACGATCACCGGAGGCGGCAGATGAACGGCGCACAGGCCCTGCTCCGGACCCTCGTCGACGCCGGGGTCGACGTCTGCTTCGCAAACCCCGGGACTTCCGAGATGCACTTCGTCGCAGCCCTGGACGAGGTGCCCGA
>JAYSQK010000190.1:0-2897 GCA_043721555.1 Frankiales bacterium | reverse complement strand
GGTGATGCTGCATGGGGGACCGGACCGGTGAGCCGACGGGACAGCCAGACCCAAGCGGAAGGGGCTGATCTGTCCCATGACGGGGGCCTGCGGCTCGCCTGGTCGGCGCACGCCGATGAGTTGTTCGGCTACGCGCGGCGCGCGCTCGGCGACGCCGGTGCGGCCGAGGAAGCCCTGCAGGAGACGTTCCTGCGGGCCTGGCGCTCGGCGGACCGTTACGACCAGAGCCGGCCGTTGCGTCCGTGGCTGTTCGCGATCCTGCGACACGTCGTGATCGACGAGGCGCGCGCCCGCGGCCTCCGGGCGATCCCGCAACAGGAGTCCGGCGAACGCGAGGCCCGCGCCGACCCAGCCGATCCCCTCGACGGGGTGATGGACGCGTGGCTGGTGGAGGAAGCGCTGCGGCGCATCGGGCCGGAACACCGGGTGGTGCTGGTCGAGACCTTCTACCGGGGACGTCCGTACGCCGCGGTGGCGGCTGACCTCGGCATCCCGGAGGGCACGGCGCGCAGCCGGGCGTTCTACGGCCTGCGCGCGCTCCGGCTCGTCCTCGAGGAGATGGGGTGGGAGGCATGAGACATGACTGCGCGACCCACCCGGAGGAGTTAGGTCCATACCTACTGGGTCATCTCGGTGCCGAGGAGTCGCTCCTTGTCGCCAGCTCGGTCGAGTCGTGCCCGGTCTGCTCCGCGGAGGTGGACCGGCTGCGACCGGTCGTGCAGGCCTTGTCGCGCGGGCTGGCCCGGCTCGACGAGCCATCGGTGGCACCGTCCCCGGCGCTGGACCGGGTGTTGGCGTCGGTGCACGGTGAGCTCGCGCGCAAGCGCCGCACCCGCCGGCAGGCCGCGCTCGTGGCCGTAGCGCTCGTGCTCGTTCTGCTGACGGTCGCCGGCTCGATCGTGCTGACCGGTCACGGCGCCGGGCCGCGGGATCACCGGGTGACGCTCACCGGCCGGTCCGGCGTGGCCGGCAGCGTCGCGGTGTCGCAGCAGCACTGGGGCACGGCGCTCGTGCTTGACCTGCGGGGTCTGACCCCGGGCCGGCCCTACGGCGCGTG
Organism: Frankiales bacterium; assembly: GCA_043721555.1. Taxonomy (GTDB): domain Bacteria; phylum Actinomycetota; class Actinomycetes; order Mycobacteriales; family SCTD01; genus JAYSQK01. The sequence continues at coordinate 1,840 of JAYSQK010000190.1, read as the reverse complement.
GCTGGCCGACCGGTCGGGCAAGCGCACCCCGGCCGGCACCTTCCGGGCGACGGCCGACGGCTCGGCGAGGCTCGATCTCGGCGCCGCACTGCCGCTGCGCGAGGCCGGCGGCGTGGGCGTCACCGAGCTCGGTGGCGGTGTCGACGTCCTGCAGGCCGCACTGACCGGCTGACGGCGTCAGTCCAGCAGGTCCAGCGCGGCCCCCACGACAGCGGCCGCGTCCAGGCCGTGCAGCCGGTAGACGTCGTCCAGGCTGCCCGCCTGACCGAACGCCGACACGCCGAGGCAGCTGATCGGCGTCCCGGTGACGGTGCCGAGGAACGCCAAGGTGTGCGGGTGACCGTCGAGCAGCGTCACGAGCGGCGCGCTTCGCAGCACCCGGTCGAACACCCCTTCGTCGATCCCGTACGCCGAGCCGACGAGCAGACCCCGGCGGGACTGCACCGCCCGCCAGAGCCGGTCGTAGGAGGTGACGACGACGACGTCGGCGGCGAACCCGAGCCGGTCCAGCTCGGCGGCGGCGGCGAGGGCCTCCGGGACGAGCGCGCCGACCACCGCCACGATGACCGCTGGCTCACCCGCTGCGGAGCGCAGCCGGTAGGCCCCAGCGAGCACGTCGCGGCGCCGGGCCGCCCGCCCCGGAGCGTCCTCGGGCAGCGCCGCGAGGGCCTGGTCGATCGGTCGGGTGGTCAGCCGGAGGTAGGCCGACTCCCCGTCGGCGCGCCCCAGCCGGGAGAGCGCATCGAGCAGGCACCACTCGGTCTCGATGGCGAAGGCGGGTTCGTAGCAGGTGACCCCGGGCGTCTCCAACCCGATCGACGGGGTCGTGATGCTCTGGTGCGCACCGCCCTCGGGCGCGAGGGTGACCCCTGACGGGGTGCCCACGAGCACGGACTGCCCGCCGGCGTAGGTCCCGAAGACCCACGGCTCCAGGGCCCGCCCGACGAACGGGTCGTAGACGGTGCCGATCGGCAGCAGCGGCTGTCCGACCCGCGACCAGGTCGCGCCCAGCTCGCCGAGCAGGCCGACCAGGTTGACCTCGGCGATGCCGAGCTCCAGGTGCTGACCGAGAGAGGTCTCGCGCCAGCGTACGAGCCGGTCGCCGTCCTCGGCGAACCAGTCGTGCCGGTCCTGCGGCGCCCAGACACCGACCTTGTTGATCCAGCCACCGGTGTTGGTGCTGCTCGCGACATCCGGTGACACCGTGACGATGCGCGCGGCCACCTCCGGGGCGTCCCGGGCCAGGTCGGTGAGCACCCGACCCAGCGTGGCCTGGGTCGACTGCACCCCTCGGTAGGCCCGGCCGAGCTCGGCCGGCAGGGGCGGCGGCGCCGGGGTCTCGACCGCTGCCCGGCTCAGCCACTGGGCGGTCTCCCGGCACCGCCGGCCGGCCGCCGACTCAGGCTCGAACCGCCGCCAGGGGTCGTCCGCGTCCTGGCCGAGCCGGGCCGCCAGCTCGGCGTACTGCTCCAGTGAAAGCAGCGCCGAGTGGTTGCCCGGATGACCCTCCACCGGCAAGCCGCGCCCCTTGATCGTGTAGGCGAACAACACGGTGGGGACGGCGTTGTCGACCGCGCGGAAGGCCTTGCCGAGCTCCACGAGGTCGTGTCCACCGAGGTCGCGCAACGCCACGGCCACCTCGTCGCCAGTCAGCCCGTCGAGCACAGCGCCGACGGCCAGCCGCTCCCGCAACGCCTCGGCCGGCGACCGGAGCAGCCACTGGAACTCCTCGTTGCCCATGTCGTCGATCCGCCGCCGCAGCACCTCCCCACCCGGCCGGGTGAACAGCTCCTGCAGCAGTCGGCCGTACTTCACCTCGAGCACCTGCCAGCCGGCGGCC
>JAYSQK010000189.1:0-1824 GCA_043721555.1 Frankiales bacterium | reverse complement strand
GGCGCCAGGATTTGCTGGTTGCTTGGGATCAGCCCATGCGTTGCGCGGCTTGCGCGGCGCCACTTTCCCAGCCGACTGTGACCCAGCCGCCGGTAGCATACGCCTGCAGGGATCGTCAGGTCCATCAACGTCGACAGGCACCCCGCCTCGGGAGCGCACGGAACGGGCCAAGCGTGCCAAGATGACGACGGCGCTCATCGCTGGGGCGCGGGTGTTGGGCCGAGGAGCGACGATGCACGACGACGACGAACTCGCCGGCAGTCTCACTGAGCTTTCCGGACTGCTCACTGGGCGGAGCAATCTTGAGCAGACGTTGGTGCGGGTCGCGGAGCTGGCCGTGCACGCTATCCCGGGCGCGCAAGGCGCTGGCTTGACACTGCTCGAGCAGGACCGGCCGCAGACCGTGGTGGCAACCGCTGCCTTCGTGAGCCAGGTCGACGACATTCAGTACGGGATCAGCGAGGGTCCGTGCGTGAGCGCCGTGACCGAGGGCCGCACGTTCATCTCCGGCAACCTGGGTGGCGAGCCGCAGTGGCCCCGCTTCGGGCCGCGGGTCGGCCGGCTCGGGGTGCATAGCGCCCTGTCGCTGCCCCTGTTGCTCCCCGACAAGACCGTCGGTGCGCTCAACGTCTACGCCCATGCGCGGGACAGCTTTGACAGCGACGCCCTCAGGCTCGGGGAGGCGTTCGCCGGTCCAGCGGCGGTCAGCGTCGCGAACGCCCAAATGCTCGCTCAAGCCGAACGGCTGGTTGCGCAACTCACCGAGGCGATGACCAGCCGCGCGCACATCGACCAGGCCATCGGCATCGTCATGAGCCGCAGCGGCGGCACCCCCGAACAAGCCTTCGACCGGCTCCGCGCGCAAAGCCAGTCGCGGTCGACCAAGCTGACCGCGGTCGCCCGCGAACTCATCGACGATGCCGTCGGGCGGGCGCGCGCACGACACGACGCTGCCCCCCGGGTGGCCGATAACGACAGGCCGGACCAACGCTCCGGACCTGCGGACTAGCAGAACCAGGGTTCGCGGCGAGAGGCCGTGCTGTTGCAGGATCGCGCGGCGGGTTGCCCGAGCCGTACGTCCATGGCAACTGCGCCAGATCCACCCCTCTCCCGATCGAGTACGGTCAAAGCTCGACGCCCCGCCAGAGCCGTGAGCGGCCAAGGCCGGATGTCGAGGCAGGAACGGTAGATGCCGCTACTGCCATGCACGGTCCTCTGGCACAGTCGCTGTTCAGGAGCGGCCCGATGAGGCTCCCTGCTGACCTCGCCGCCCAATTCCGCCGGCTGGCTGCGCACAGTCAGCCCCCGCACGACATCGGCCGAACCCTGGAAGAGCTGCTCGTGCTCGCGGTCGTGGCTGTTCCGTCCTGCCTCGCGATCTCACTGACCCTGCACGATCATGGCCAGCGGATCATGGTCGCGGCCCACACCGAAGCCAACACCAGGTTGCCGGTCGCATCCTCGCTCGCGATCGAACTCCCCGACCCGGAGGGATTGACGAGCGACCCTGCGGGCCGCGTCGTCTTGACGTTGTACGCCAGCGCCCAGGGTGCGTTGCGCCAAACCGCCAGCGAGTTGCTGACCCTGCTGGATCTCGATCCTCGACGGGCCAACCTGGACACAGCCTTGCAGCTACCCACTGGCCACGGCGCCGCGTCCGACCTGGCAGCCACCCTCGACGGTGAAAGCGCCATCAACCAGGCCCTCGGTGTGCTGCTCGACCGACACGGGCTGCTGGCTGCGCAAGGCCGCGAGGAACTCACCCGCCTAGCAGCAGCCGAGAACGTCGATGTCCCTTCGGCCGCCCGCCGCCTGCTACGCGAC
>JAYSQK010000188.1:0-1763 GCA_043721555.1 Frankiales bacterium | reverse complement strand
TCCACCTGCGCCGGCCAGCTCGACAGGGTCAGGTGCGAGGGGATCGGCGACCCGGCCAGCTCGAGCAGGACGACGTCGTAGGCCCGGCCCCGGGCCAATTCGACGGCCGCGTCGGGCAGGACCCCGGTGTCGGTGGCGTAGAGCAGCCGGCCGCCGTCGGGCCCGGTCACGTCGTACAGCACCGCGCCGAGCGGATGTTCGGCCGGGAGCGCGACGACGTCGTAGCCGGCGACCCGCACCCGTTCGCCGGCGGTGATCGCGGTCGTCGTCACCTGGTTGTCGAGCCGGTCGGCGACCTGCAGCACCTGCGGCGGTGCGACGAGCGCGAGCGGGCCGCGGGGGGTCGCCCAGCCGCGCCACATCCAGACCGCGGGCGCGTGGTGGTCGTCGTGACCATGGGTGATGAGCACCGCCTCGACGCCCGCGAGCGAGACGCCCTGGCGGACCGCCGCCCGCGGGCCGTCCGGGCCGAGGTCGATCAGCAGCCGGTCGTCGACGAGCACGCTGGTCTGGCCGCGGATCACCCCCTGCGCGGCCGCGGCGGCGCAGGACCGGCACGCACACCACGGATTCGGCCACCCGTCGGCCGAGCCCGTACCGAGCAGCCTGATCCGCATGCCCCTAGCCTCTCGCAGATGAGCTGGCAGTGGCGCTACGAGGGACCCGATGGCGAGCCGGTGCAGGCCGCGGCCGACGCCCCGGAGCAGGAGGCCTTCCCGACCCAGGCCGACGCGGAGTCGTGGGTGGGCGAGGTCTGGCGCGAGCTCCGGGCGGCCGGGGTGCACGCGGTCTCGCTGTTCGAGGACGACCGGAAGGCGTACGGCCCGATGGGCCTCGACCCCGTCTGACCCGAGTGGCCCGGTGGCAGCGTGCCCACAACCCCCGCGGCGATCTTGACGTTATGGTCGCGTCCGTCGGCGTGTCGCCGACAACATCGTCAAGATCGGCCGAGAAGTCGGCCGGCAAGATCGGCCGAGAAGTCGGCCGGACGCGGGCCGCACGCGGGCCCCAGGCCGGCGCTACGGGCGGCTGGCCGGCGAGCCGCCCTTGGCGGGGTCGGTCTCGGTGACCCCGCTCAGGATCTTGTCGACCTGGGCCTTGAGGTCGGGCTCGAGGGCCTTGGCGGCCGCGTTGTCGCGGACCTGCTCCGGCCGGGAGGCCCCGATGATCGCCGAGGCGACGTTGGAATTGCACAGCACCCAGCCGACGGCCAGCTGGGCCATCGAGATGCCGGCGTCAGCGGCCAGCGGCTTGAGCTCCTGCACCTTGGTCAACACCTCGTCGCGCAGCCAGTCCTTGATCATGCTGGCGCCACCGGTCTCGTCGGTGGCCCGCGAGCCCTCGGGCAGCGGCGCGCCCGGCGCATATTTTCCGGTGAGCACGCCCTGCGCGATCGGCGACCAGACGATCTGCGAGACGCCCTCGTCCTCGCACAGCGGCACGACCTCGCCCTCGATCACGCGCCACAGGGCGGAGTACTGCGGCTGATTGCTGATCAGCCGGTCCAGGCCCAGGTCGTCGGCGATCTCCAGGGCCTGCTTGATCTCCGAGGCGCGCCACTCCGAGACCCCGACGTACATCACCTTGCCGGCCCGGACCAGGTCGTCGAACGCGCGCAGCGTCTCCTCGAGCGGCGTCTCGTAGTCGAACCGGTGCGCCTGGTAGAGGTCGATGTGGTCGGTGCGCAGCCGCTGCAGTGAGGCGTTGCAGGACTCGATGATGTGCTTGCGCGACAGCCCGCGCTGGTTCACGCCCCGGCCGGT
>JAYSQK010000187.1:0-2735 GCA_043721555.1 Frankiales bacterium | reverse complement strand
ACCAGCAGGCTCGGCTGCTGCGACGCGATCCCGGCCGCGACCGCCGCGCCCAGTTCATCGACGGTGACCTCTCGTGCGGCCACCCGGAAGGCCCGCGCGAGGGCAACGAAGTCGGGTGGCTCGAGCTCGCACCCCACCGGCTGCTGGCCGTCTTTGACGAAGTCGTAGGCGAGCATCCCGTAGCCGCCGTCGTCGACGAGCACGGTCGTGAGCGGCAGCGCTTCCTGGGCAACGGTGGCCAACTCGCCGCAGGCGAACAGGAAGCCGCCGTCGCCGACCAGGGCGACCGCCGGGCGGCCGGACAGCGCCGCGCCGAGCCCAGCCGGGAAACCGAAGCCGAGCGTTCCCCAGCCAACCGGATAGGCAAGGCCACGGGGCTGGGCCACCCGACCGAAGCCGCCGAACCAGTAGCCGGGGATGCACATGTCGGCCACCACGACGGCGTCGGCCGGCAGGCCGGACTCGAGCGCGTCGAGGAACCTCGTCTCCGGGCCGTCGAGGGTCTCCCGCCCGGCGGGCCGGCTCCACCACGGTTCGCGCTGGGCCAGCGCCGACGCCAGGCCGGCCACCATGCCGCGTACGTCGGCCCGAAGCCACACCTCCGGCGGCAGGTTGACCGGCTCGGCGAGGTCGACGGTGACGACCACCGGGGGGCGCGGCTGGCGAAAGCCCTGCGTGTTCATCGCATCGAGGTCGCTGCCCAGCACGAGCACCAGATCGGCTGCGTCCCAGAGCGCGCCGGCCGCCGGCATGTGCGGCGGCAGCGGGACCAGGCACGGGTGCTCCGGCGGCAGCAACCCTCGCCCGCCGTACGACGTGAGCACCGGTGCGCCGAGTCGGCCCGCCAGCAGAGCGATCTCGGCGCCGGCGCCGCTGGCTGTGGCGCCACCACCCGCCCACACGAGCGGGCGCTCGGCGGCCGACAGCAGGGCCAGTGTCTCGGTGAGATCGGGCAGCCCGTCGGCTATGTCGGGCGGCGCCGGCAGCTCGCGGAGCGCCCCGTTCGCCGCGGTCAACAGGTCGGTGGGCACCTCGAGGTAGACCGGGCGGCGCGGATGCGTCATCGCCAGCTCGCCGGCCGACCGCACGGCCTCGGCGAGGTCGGCACCGGGCTCGACCCGCCGGCAGGCCTTGGTGACCGGCCGGAAAAAGCCTGCCTGGTCGGTGGTCTCGTGCAGCACGCCGCGAAATGCCCCTGGTCGGCGGACCGTCGACGGGATGTCGGTCGCGATGACCAGCAGCGGGCTGTGCGATGCCCAGGCCTCGCCGGTCGCCGCGACGATGTTGGCGGCGCCCGGACCGGTCGTCGTCAGGGCGACGCCGAGCCGCCCGGTCGCCCGGGCGTAACCGTCGGCGGCGTAGCCAGCGGCCTGCTCGTGCCGGACCCCGATCAGCCGCACGCCGCTGCCCGGGAAGGCCTTCCAGGCCGCCAGGTTGTGCACGCCCGGCAGTCCGAAGGCGACCTCCACCCCCAGTTGCTCGAGCCCCGCAACGAGCGATTCACCGCCGGTCGGCACCGGTCACCACCTCGATCTCGTCGTCGGACAAGCCCATCCCTGCGAGGATCTCGGTCGTGTGCTGGCCCAGCAGCGGGGGCGCCAGCCGGATCCGCGGCCGCACATCATCGAGGCGGTACGCCGAGCCGACGAGCAGCACCTGCCCGGCCGGGTGTTCGACTGCTTGCAGCTGGCCGGTCGCGACAATCTGCGGGTCGGTGCGCAGTTGCCCGACGTCCTGCACGGGGGCGCAGGGCACGCCTGCGCCTTCGAGCAACGGCACCCACTCCCGGGCGGTCCTGGCCCCGAGGGCGGCAGCCAGGGCTGCGCTGACGGCGGTGCGGTCGGCGACGCGGCCGGCGTTGGTGGCCCAGCCAGGGTTGGGGACGACCCCGACAGCGGCGCACAACCCGGCGAATTGCGCGTCGTTGCCGGCACCGAGCACGAGGGCGGTGTCGGCGCAGGGCACCGGCCCGTAGGGCACCAGGTTGGGATGGTCGTTGCCCGAGTACGTCGGCACCACCCCGCCGACCAGGGCGTTGCTGGCCTGGTTGACCAGCGCGCTGACGGCGACCTCCAGCAGCCCTACCTCGACCCGCAGGGGCCGGCGGGCGACCAGGCCGGCGACTGCCCCCAGTGCGGCGTACAGGCCGGCGATGACGTCGGTGACCGCGACGCCGACCTTGGTCGGTTCGGTGGTGCCGGTGACCGACATCAGCCCGCTGCGGGCCTGCGCCATCACGTCGTAGCCTGGTTTGTCGCCGTCCGGTCCGTCGCCGCCGGCGCCGCGCACGGAGACCCAGACCGCGCTCGCCTCGTCGCGGAGCGCGGCGAGGCCGAGGGCCGCCAGGTGCCGCGGCAGGAAGTTCTCGAGCACCACGTCGGCGTCCTTGATGAGCCGGGCGACGACGGCCTGCCCGGCGAACGTCGTCAGGTCCAGCGCGACGGACCGCCGGTCACGGTTGACCGAGAAGAAGTACGCCGCGTCGTCGCCGTGGAACGGTGGCCCCCAGTGTCGGGTGTCGTCGCCGGCACCTGGCCGCTCGACCTTGACGACGTCGGCGCCGAGGTCGGCCAGGACCATCGCGGCGTATGGGCCGGCCAGAACTCGGGACAGGTCGAGCACCCGGATGCCGGCGAGCGGGCCGGTGAGACCGGTTGCCCCAGGCCAGCCCGGACCCGTCTCGAGCGCGGCGGCGAGGTCGGTCACCCCCGGGACGCTTTCACAGTGGGAGCAGG
>JAYSQK010000186.1:0-2254 GCA_043721555.1 Frankiales bacterium | reverse complement strand
CGCGCACCACCAGGCGGTCATGGCGCACGCCGACTGGATCATCGACCTCGGCCCCGGCGCCGGCCACGACGGCGGCCGGATCGTCTTCGAGGGCACACCTGCCCACCTCGTCGCGGCCCTCTCCACCCTCACCAGCGAGCACCTCGCGGCCTACGTCGGACACAAGCATGCGCTCGTGCGTCATTGAAGGAGCGGCAGGACGTTCCGGCAGAACCACAGCGGGTCAGACGTGGCGCCGGGCACGTCGGATTCCTCGGTGAGTGAGATCCGGGTCAGGCCATACGCCGCCCGGCGCTCGAGGAGCGCTTCTGCCATCTGGCTGGGCGACCCGAAGAGCAGGTAGGGGCTGCGGTCCAGCGGTTGTTCGGCCAGGTCCCAATTCGTGCACAGCTCGGCTTGCAGCCTGCGGATCTGGCTCTGGTCGCCGGGGACGACATGCCACACCTGGGTCGAGACTCCGACTGCACCGACCCGGCGGCCGGCGGCCTTCTCGGCTTCTCGCACAATCGCCATCCGACCGGCCAGGTCTTCCACGGTGGTGAGGGCGCGACGTCGGATGTCCCCGATCCGCGCTTGGGCCATCGTGGCCCCGGCCACCCGGCCGTGCCGCGGGTCGCCGTGCAGGTCTAGCAAGTCCGCGTACCGGCCGGCCATCGCCAGGACCCGGTCGGAGCCGCCGCCGACGAGTAACCGGGGCGGGGTCGCCGGCGGAGGCGACAACGGCAGCTGACGCGCGACGACCTGCTGGCCGGCACTGGTGGCCGATCCGTTGTCGAACAGCTCCCGGGCCAATGCCAAGACCTCTTCGAGCCGGGCCATCCGGCGACCGAAGGTCGGCATCTCGAGCCCGAGGGCCTCGAACTCCTCGGCACTCCACCCGCCACCGACCCCGGCGGTTACGCGCTCCCCGCCGACCAGAACGGCGAGCTGAGCGAACTGCCGCAGGAGTAACCCCGGATGGATCCAGGCACTGTTCATGACGACGGTCTGCAACGCCAGCACATCCGACAGGCCGGCCACCGCGGCCAAGGTGGTCAGCGGGTCGCACCCATGCTCGCAATGCTCAGTCCGCGGGCGGCCGCCGGTGGTGATGAAGATGTGATCGGAGACACTCACGCCGGTCGCGCCGTGGTCTTCGAGGGAACGGATCTTGTCGCGCAGTCTGGCCCGGTTGGCGGAGGCCGCGAAGCGCGTCAACTCGACGTAGACCTGCAGCCAGCTCACCGGCCGGTCACCGAGCCCTGACAGGGTGTCGAGCACTCTGGGTCACAGCGGACCGTAGTCCCAGCCGTAGCTCGACTGTCAAGGAGAAAGAACAAACTCCTGACACGACCTTCCACCTCCGGCAGCTGCTGGCATCCCCTGTGTCCCAGCGCGCCCAGGAGGCCTACCCGGCGCAAGGCTAGGTCACCGTTTGGTAACGATGGGTAGATCCGGTCAAATGTTAGAACAAAGTCTTGACAGACCAGCCACGACGCGTTTACATCTGCCTGTGACGTCGGTCATACCCCAACCGGCCGTACCTCCGGTCCCTGAGCCCAGGACCACGCCCGTCCGTGAGCAGGCCACCCCGGCCGCACGGTTCCTCTTGGAAAGGTAGTTCTGGTGACTATTTCCGTTCGCAAGTACCGCCGGCTGGTGTTCGTCGCCGCCGCGGTCGTGCCCCTGGCGGCCCTGACGGCTTGCACCGGGTCGTCGGGCACGTCTGCCGGTCCGAAAGCGAGCACCACTCAGGTGGTGCAGAAAGCCGCCGACAGCGCCCTCGCGGATGGCCTGGGCAGTCGCGCCAAGAACCGCAACGTGTACTTCCTCACCTACTACGACCCGGCCGCCGACGCCTTCTGGAACCAGATGCTCACCGGCGCCCAAGATGCCGCAAAGCTGGCCAACTTCAAACTCACGCACCAGACGACCGATGGCACCAACCCCTCGAAAATGACTGACCTGATCAACGCCGCCATCGCCACCAAACCCGCCGCGATGGTCATCCCGTTCAACGACCCGGCGTGGGAAGGCGCGGCGTGCGAGGCCAGTAAGGCCGGCATCTCGGTCTTCGCCTTCAACGTGCCGCCAGCCGGAAAGGCCAAGGACTGCGTCAAGTCCTTCGTCGGCCAGGACTTCTTCGCCGTCGGCGCCATCATCGGTCAGGCGCTGCTCAAGCAGCTCCCGCTCAAAGCCGGTGACAAGGTGCTCTGCCCGGCTGAGGAACCGACCCAGCAGTACGCCATCCAGCGTGGTGGCGGCGTGAACTCCG
>JAYSQK010000185.1:0-2145 GCA_043721555.1 Frankiales bacterium | reverse complement strand
TCCATCAGGCCGGGTAGCGCGTTCCAGGGCACCGAGTCGTGCTCGTGCAGGCCGGTGAGGTGCATACCCGCGGCGAACAGTGAGGTGATGATTTCGCCCAGCCCGTGGTTCCACTCGTGCGTCGTGGTCGCGGTGAGCTTGGTGGTGGTGTCGACGTATGTCCCGGCGTCGTCCCAGACCGTTGGCGTGTCTCGCTCAACGTAGGGATGTTCGAGCACAAGGCGTCCATCAGGTCCGGGGTCCGCCAGTGCCCACAGAATGGGATGGGCTTCACGCAGAAAGAGCCGACCGCCAGGCTTGAGCAAGCCAGCGACCACCGAAGCCCACTCGGCGATCCGCGGCAGCCAGCACAACGCACCGATCCCGGTATAGACGAGGTCAAATGAGGCCGCGTCCAGCACGTCCAGGGCGGCGGCCACCTCGGCCTCGACGAACGCAACGTCCGCCTGCGCCGCGGCAGCGAATGCCCGGGTCCCTCTGACCGCCTCGTTCGAGAAGTCGAGACCGGTCATCCTCGCACCGAGTCGCGCCAACGAGACGGTGTCGGTGCCGAGGTGACATTGCAGGTGAAGGCCTCGTTGGCCAGCCACGTCACCGAGACGCGGCCGGTCGAAACGGACGACCGAGGACAGGTAAGACCGATCCTTGACGTACTCATCAAGCCCATACGCGGCGACGTGGATCGGCACCCGCTGATTCCAGTTGGCTTGGTTCAAGGCTATCGAAGGGTTCACGACAGCAGCGTGGCATCTGAGGAAGTCTTCGCCCGCCACGCGCGTCGGATAGCTGCGGAACCCTAGTGTCGCGGGTTGTCATCGCCGGGCAACTGGGCCTGTCACCCAAAACCGTCCGCAATCACCTGTCCAACCTGTTACCAAGCTGCAGGTCGCAGACCGAACCAAGCAGTCTTGCTCGTCCGCGACGCCGGCCTGACCGACCAGTCAACAAACACCGACTTCCGCCGATGACCGGCAGCCGGATCAACGCGGCAGCTTCATGCTGTATCGACTGGCCAGCTGGGTCCACGTCCGTCCGGTTCGTGAATCGGACGGAGGTCCCCGTCCGTGTCGCGGGTCGCCGTCGCCGGTGTGGCAGCGCTTGGCTGGCGGTCAGGACCTGAGCCAGATCATGATCCTGACCTGGCTGCCGGCCCTGCGCCGTCGGCTGCAGGCCATCACGGTCGGGTCGTCGGCCCGCTGTTTCGATGGTTCAGCTGGCTGGGAGGGCGACGAGGCCGGCGATGGCGATCAGGTAAATGGCGAGGACTGCGATGCTGTCCGGTCCGAGCCGAGCTCGTTGCCTGGCTGGTCGGAAGATCAAGCCGGTCATGTAGATGACGGTGAGCAGGGCGCCGAGGGCGGTCAGGTACAGGTCGCTGTGCTGCGCGGCGGGGAGCACCGCCTTACCGCTGACGACCGTGGCGAGCAGGAAGAGCACCGGCAGGAACGCGTTGCCACCGAAGATGTCACCGAAGGCCAGCTGGTAATCATCGGCCTTGGCGGCGGTCAGCCCGGTGGACAGTTCTGGTAGGGCGGTCGCGGCGGCCAGGAACGTCGCGCCGAACAGCACCCCGGACAGCCCGAAGCTGCTGGCGGCCTGGCTGCCGCTGTCTTCCAGGACCGCACCGGCGACCAGGGTGACCAGCGCCGCGGCGCTGAACACCACGGCGGCCTGGGTGGTGCTGACGCCCCGGTCGCCGGCCTGCCTGGACCGTTTCGTGACCGAGTGACCGCGCGGCTCGGGTTGGCCATCAGGGGGCTGGCCGGCGTTGTGCCACGGCAGGCTTCGGCTGGCCCGTTGGGTCAGGACCAGGCCGACGACCCAGACGGTCGCGACCGCGACCGACCCGGGGTCGAGCCGGAAGGCAATCAGCCGGCTCGGCAGCTGGGTGCCCATCACGACGGTGGCCAGCACCGCGATGACCACCGCGCCTTCGAGCACCAACGCCAGGCTGGCTGCCTGATAGGTCAGGGGGCGTCTTTCCCGCACCCCGAACGCATCCAGGGCCACCAGCACCACCGTCTGGATGGCGATGCCGCCCAGGATGTTACTGACGGCCACATCGATCTGGCCGTTCAGGGCAGCCGCGACGGTGATCGCGATCTCCGGCAGGTTGGTGGCCACGGCCAGCAGGACCAGCCCGCC
>JAYSQK010000184.1:0-2935 GCA_043721555.1 Frankiales bacterium | reverse complement strand
CAGGCTGCCGCCACCGGGCTGGGTACGAAAGCTCGGCTGGGCGTTCTCCCAGGTGCACGAGCCGGTGGTCGAGTAGCGGCAGTGCCCGATGCCGAGGTGACCCTTCAGGCTCTGCAGCAGCGCCTCGTCGAAGACCTGCGCGACCAGGCCGAGCTCTTTGTAGACGAGCACCGAGCTGCCGTCGCTCACCGCCATCCCACAGGCCTCCTGGCCGCGGTGCTGCAGCGCGTAGAGGCCGTAGTAGGTGAGCTTGGCGACGTCCTCGCCCGGCGCCCAGACCCCGAAGACGCCGCACTCCTCGCCGACGGGTCGTTCGGGCGCGAACCGGTCCTCTGGCATGTCCTGTGCGACAGGCACGCGGGGGCTCCTCGCGAGTGGGATGGGGGGGAAGCCGACCGGTCCGAGTGTACCGGCGGGTGGCGCCGGGACAGCGCAGCTACGGGACCAGGGGCAGCAGCGCCGACAGGTCGGAGCGCTCCCCGCTGGCCCGGACCCGACCGTCGCGCACCGCATCGGCCCAGACGAGCCGGCCGGTGCACAGCTGCACGAACGCCAGCGGCTCGACCTCGACGGTGGCCGGCGGGGTGCCGCGGGTGTGCCGAACACCTTCCAGGCACTGCACCGCGGCGTACGGCGGGACCCGGAGCTCGACGCTGCGGCCGGGATGCCGCTCGGCGAGCAGCCGGGCAAGGTGTCGGGTCGCTGCCTTGAGATCGTCGCTTTGTGGCTCACGGTCGTCGTCGAGCGCTGCGAGCACGGCCGCGGTCGGCGTCGGGTCGTACGGCGCGGGGCGCACGTGGGCAGCGTATTGGCCGGCCGGTTTGCAGCTGAAGCGTCCGGCGGGGGCGCGGGACCGGTGGGGGGCGGACCTTCAGCCGAGGTCGGGCTGGGCCATCCCGGGCGTCGCCGGGCGGACCAACGCGGGACCGGCCGGGTCCTCGCGGCTGGCCCCGGCCAGCGGCCCGAACAGCGCCGGCAGCGTCGCCTCGTGCGCGGCCCGGAGCTGATCGAGCCCGACCCGGAGCACATCCTGGACGTCGAGCGCGTGGCCGTCGGTCACCCCGATCCGGACGCAGGGCAGCCCGCGCGCGGCGCACATCTCGGTGAAGCGGAGCTCCTCGGACCGCGGCACGCTCACGAGCGCCCGGCCGGCCGATTCGCTGAACAGCTGCACGAACGGCGAGAGTCCCTGCGGCAGGACCACTCTCGCGCCGATCCCGTTGGCCAGCGCCGACTCGACGAGCACCTGGGCCAGCCCGCCGTCGGACAGGTCGTGGGCGCTCGACAGCATCCCGTCGCGCGAGCCGCTGACGAGCACCTCGCCGAGCAGCCGCTCGCGGGCCAGATCGACCTGCGGCGGCCGGCCCCCGAGGTGCCGGTGCTGCGCCCAGGCCCACTCGCTGCCGCCCAACTCGTCCCTGGTGTCGCCGAGCAGCAGCAGTGACTCACCCTCGACCTGGAAGCCCATCGGCGTGCGGCGGGCGACGTCGTCGAGCAAGCCCAGCACCCCGACCACCGGCGTGGGGTTGATCGCGACGCCGGCCGTCGAGTTGTAGAAACTCACGTTGCCGCCGGTCACGGGCGTGGCCAGCTCCCGGCACGCCTCGGCGAGACCCCTTGTAGCTTCGGCAAACTGCCACATCACCTCGGGTTCCTCGGGGCTGCCGAAGTTGAGGCAGTTGGTCACCGCGATCGGCACGGCGCCCGTCGCGCACACGTTGCGGTAGGCCTCCGCAAGGGCCAGCTGCGCCCCGGCGTACGGGTCGAGGCGGGTGTAGCGACCGTTGCCGTCGGTGGCGAGCGCGATGCCCAGGCCGGTCTCTTCTGACAGCCGCACGACCCCGGCGTCCTCGGGCCAGGCGAGCACGGAATTGCCGAGCACGATCCGGTCGTACTGCTCGACCACCCAGCGCTTGCTGCACAGGTTGGGGCTGCTGATCATCGCGAGCAGCAACTCGGCGGTCGCCTCCGGGTAGGCCGGCAGCGGCAGCGCCTGCAGCGCGTCGAGGTCGGCCGGCCGGGCCATCGGCCGGTGGTAGACCGGCCCGTCGTCGGCGAGCGAGCCGGGCGGTACGTCGACGACCGGCTCGCCGTGCCACAGGATTGTCAGCCGATCACCCTCGACGACCTCGCCGATCGCGGTGGCCAGCACGCCCCACTTGGCGGCGATGGCCAGTACCTGCTCGAGTTTGGCCGGCTCGACGATCGCGAGCATCCGCTCCTGGGACTCACTCGCCAGCACCTCGTGCGGCTGCATGCTCGCCTCGCGAAGCGGCACCCGGTCCAGCTGCGCGACCATGCCGGACTTCCCGGCGGCCGAGGTCTCGGTCAGCGCGCAGGTCAGCCCAGCACCGCCGAGGTCCTGGATGCCTTCGACCAGCTGCGCGTCGTACATCTCGAGACATGCTTCTATCAGCAGCTTCTCGGTGAACGGGTCGCCGACCTGCACAGCTGGCCGGTTGGCCGGGCCGTCTTCTTCGAAGGTCGCCGAGGCCAGCACGCTGACTCCGCCGATGCCGTCGCGACCGGTCTTGGCGCCGAGCAGCACGACGACGTTGCCGACGCCCCTGGCCGCCGACAGCTGAATCCGCTCGACCGGCATGACCCCGAGGCAGAGCGCATTGACGAGCGGATTGCCTTGGTACGACGGGTCGAAGACGACCTCGCCGCCGACGTTGGGCAGTCCGAGGCAGTTGCCGTAGCCACCGATGCCCGCGACGATTCCCGGCAGCACCCGGGCGGTGTCGGGATGGTCGGCGTCACCGAACCGCAGCGGGTCCATCACCAGCACCGGGCGGGCGCCCATCGTGAGGATGTCGCGGACGATGCCGCCGATCCCGGTGGCCGCGCCCTGGTAGGGCTCGACATAGCTCGGGTGGTTGTGGCTCTCGACCTTGAAGGTGACCGCGAGGCCCTCGCCGACGTCGACGACACC
>JAYSQK010000183.1:0-3256 GCA_043721555.1 Frankiales bacterium | reverse complement strand
CGAACCCGTGCCCCGTCGTACGTCGTGCTGCCGGCGAAACCCCGGCTGTCGGCGTACAGCTCATCGACCTGCAGCCAGACAACGTGCTCGGCTTCGGTGAACGGACCGCCGTCCCGGCTGATGCCGGCGCGCAGCCAGGCGCCGGTGGGCGCCCTCATGCCAGCTCCGCAGTGAGCGCAGGCCAGACGTGCGGGTCGTGGCCGGGGATGAGCCGGTAGCCCTTCTCGGCAGCGATGGCCTTGAGCCGGAGCAACGGCTCGAGCGTGGCCTCGGGAGGGACCCCCACCGAGCCGCCGACCGGGAGCTCGTCGTCGATGTTCTCCTGCAGATCGGCGGCGTCGAAGGCGAAGACGAACCCGCCGCCACCCTCGAGGTCGACGACGAAGCTCTGGTGCCCGGGCGTGTGCCCGGCGGTCAGCACCGCGGTGACACCGGGCGCGATCTCGACATCGCCGTCGGCCAGCACCCAGGAGAGCCGGGGGTCGTCGAAGTCGACCCGGAAGATGCCGTGCCGCTCGGGTTCGGGGTGCGGGGCGGACAGGCCGTAGTCGAGCTCGCGGCGCTGCACGTGCACGGGGACGTCGCGACCGGCGAAGTGCCGCACCCCACCGGCATGATCATTGTGCAGGTGCGACAGCGCGACCACCGTGACCTGCTCCAGGGCGAGCCCGACCTGCTCGACGGCGTCCACGAGCGGGTCACCACCACCCGGCGGCAGCTCGGCCTCGATCCCGTGCCCGTGGAATCTGTTGTAGAGCAGGGGATCCCGGACGAGCGCCGGGTTAAGACCGGTGTCGAGCAGCAGCCAGCCGTCGTCCACCTGGAGCAGCACCGCGGGCACCGGTTCGCGCAACCGGATGCTCGGGTCGGCGCCGAGCACCGACACCGTCTTGGGCAGGTCCTCCCAGCCGAGGGTCAGCGGGATGACCCGACGGACGCTCATGCGGTGCGCAGCCGAGGGTCGGCCCAAAGCTGGGCGAGGTCGACGAGGGCATTCACGACGACGT
This sequence comes from Frankiales bacterium, assembly GCA_043721555.1. Taxonomy (GTDB): domain Bacteria; phylum Actinomycetota; class Actinomycetes; order Mycobacteriales; family SCTD01; genus JAYSQK01. Next base: position 2,249 of record JAYSQK010000183.1, on the reverse strand, counting down.
AGACGGCGCCGAGCACCAGGGTGGTGCCGGCCACGGCCGGGAAGTCGATCGTCTGGATCGAGCGGGCCGTGTAGAGCCCGATGCCTGGCCAGGCGAAGACGCTCTCGACCACGACGACCCCGCCGAGCAGCAGACCGACCTGCAAACCGGCCATCGTCAGTGGCGCTGACAGTGCGTTCCGCAGCGCGTGCCGCAGCAGGACCGAGCGCTCCGGCAGGGCCTTGGCCCGCGCGGTGCGCACGTAGTCCTCGGTGAGCACCTGCTGCAACGATGATCGCAGCGTCCTTGCCAGCGCGACCGCCGGGCCGAGCGCAAGGCAGGTCGCAGGCATCACGAGATGGGCTACGGCGTCGGACCAGACGTCGAATCGCCCGTGCAGCAAGGCATCGACGGTCGTCATGCCGGTCGGGCCGGTCGGGGCGCCGATGCCCGAGGTCACCCGGCCCGAGCCCGGGAGCACGTGCAGGCCGGCGTAGAACAGCAGCAGCATCCCGAGCGCGAGCAGGAACGGCGGCGCCGAGGCGAGCGCAACCAGGACGAGCTGGCTGCGCCGTCCCCGACCCCCCGACGTGGCGATGCCGAGGCCGGCCCCGAGGACCAGCGCGATCAGCCCGGCGGCCAGCGCCAACTCCAGGCTGGCCGGCAGGAACGCGGCCAGGTCGGTCGCGACCGGACGCCGGGTGTGCAGCGACATCGACAGGTCGCCGTGCACGGCGCGGGCCAGGAAATGCAGGTACTGCTGGGGCAGTGGCTGGTCGAGGCCCAGTTGCACCCGGGCGGCCTGGACGCTCTCGCGGCTGGCGGACGCACCGACCATCGCCCGGACCGGGTCGGCGGGCACGAGCGCCTCAAGGGCGAACACCACCGCCGACAGCGCGAGCAGCACCCCCAGCAGCCCGACGACGCGCTTGGCCAGAAAACCCTGCACGTCAGGACCCGCCGAGGGCGTGCAGGTCCAGCGTCCACGGATAGTTCGGCACGTGTTGGATGCCGGTCAGCTGCTTGCGCAGCACCATCACATCCCGGGCGTCGGCGAGGAACAGGATCGCGTCGTCCGCGGCCATCAGCCGCCCTGCCTCGCCGTACAGCTTGTCGCTGGCGCTCTTGTCGGTCAGCGTGCGGCCCTTGTCGAGCAGCGTGTCGACGGCCTTGTTGCTGTAGCCGAAGAAGTTCAGCCCGCCGCCGGTGCCCCACAGGATCCGGGCCCAGGTGTCGGGGTGCGCCGCGTCGGGAGTGTTGGTCTGCAGCAGCAGGTCCGGGGCGTGCGCCAGATCGTTGACGAAGCCGTAGGTCTGCGCCGGCTGCACCTCCTTGACGGTGACGACGAAACCGGCGGCGGTGAGCTTTTGCTGCAGCAATTCGGCGAGTCGCTTCTGCACGCCGCTCTCGTCAGCGGTGAACGCGAAGCTGATCTTTGGCGATCCGGGCACCTTCGTGGCCGAGGTGGGGTAGCTGACCGGGGCGAGCGCCGGGTCGAGGATCCCCGGCGGGTAGGTCGCCGCGGCGGGTTTGCCGTAGTCGCCGTAGACCTCCTTGACGATCGCGTCGCGGTCGATCGCGCCCGCGAGGGCCTTGCGCAGTCTCGGGTCCGACAGCGGCGCCTTCTTGGCATTGAGATACAGCATCGACTGCAGGAACGAGTCGAACTTCTTGACCGACAGGTTGGCGTCGGAGGCCGCCGACCCCAGCTCGGCGACCGGGTAGGAGTGCAGCACGACGTCCTGGTCGCCCGAGCGCAGCGCCAGGATCTGCGCGTTCATGTCCGGCACGATCTTGATCTCGACCGCAGCGTAGGCGGCCTTACCGCCCCAGTACGTCGGGTTGCGGGTGAGCGTGTAGTGGTCGCCGCGGGCGAAGGTGGTGAGCGAGAACGGCCCGGTCCCGTCGGCGTGGCCCTTCGCCCAAGTCTGCGCGTGGTCGCTGCCGGCGTGCTCGGCGAGCGCCTTGGGGCTGATCATCTTGGGTCCCCAGCTCGAGGCGAGGTAGTCCAGAAACGGTGCGGTGACGCCCTTCAACGTGAGCACCACGGTCATCGGGTCGGGTGTCGTGACGCTCTTCACCGGCTGCAGCATGTACGCCGGGGCACTGCCGACCGCGGTCCGGCGGGCCAGACTGGCCTTGACCGCGGCACTGTCGAACGGGGTGCCGTCCTGGAAGGTCACCCCGCTCTGCAGGGTGAACGTGTAGGTCAGGCCGTCCGGGCTGACCGTGTAGGACTTCGCCAGCGAGGGCACGATCTTGGTCGAGTC
>JAYSQK010000182.1:0-2469 GCA_043721555.1 Frankiales bacterium | reverse complement strand
GGTCGCGACCTTCTCGCCGTCGGCCGCCGTGACCTCGGTGACCATGACCATCAGCTCGTTGCGGCCGACATCTTTGATCTGCTCGACCCGCTGCGTACTGGACAGCACGTCACCGGCATGCACCGGTCGGTGCAGCTCGAACTGCTGCTCGCCGTGTACGACGAGGGAGTAGTCGAGCCCGAGCGCCGGGTCCGCGACCGGGCTGTCGAGGCCGAACCGGAAGCCCAGCGTCGTCAGGAAGGTCGGCGGGGCGATCACATCGGGGTGCCCGAGCGCGCGGGCCGCGGCCGGATCGACGTACGCCGGGTTGGGGTCGCCGATCGCGACAGCGAAGCTCCGGATGTGCTCCCGACCCACTTCGAACGTCCCGGACGCCGGGTAGTCCCGGCCGATGAACTCGCGGTTGATGGGCACTGGGCTCCTTGTGAACGGCGGTTCGCGCAACCTAGCCCACGTCCGGTCCGACCGGACAGCACGGAGGCCGGCTCCCCCACTGGGGGCCGGCCTCGACGTGCCGAGCTCGGGACTAACGGGTCTCGCGGTGATCGGTGTGCTGCCGGCAGGTCGGGCAGAACTTCTTCAGATCCATCCGGTCGGGATCGTTGCGGCGGTTCTTCTTGGTGATGTAGTTGCGATTCTTGCAGACCTGGCAGGCCATCGTGATCTTCGGGCGGACGTCGGTGGCTGCCATGCGGGAGTGCCTGCTCTCGGGAAGACGGTGGGATGCTGCGCTGAGACTACCGGAGGGAGTCCTCCGTCGATGGTGGGCGTAGCGATGACCGGACTTGAACCGGTGACACAGCGATTATGAGTCGCTTGCTCTGCCAACTGAGCTACACCGCCAGGTGGTGCAAGAGCCCCTTTACGGAATCGAACCGTAGACCTTCTCCTTACCATGGAGACGCTCTGCCGACTGAGCTAAAGGGGCGGCGAACGCCGGGAAGACTACACGGCCCGGCGCAGCCGGCCGCGGGGAACGACGCGACCACTCCCCCGAGGAGCAGGGGAGTGGTCGCGTCGAGCAGGTCGGGAACGTCAGTTGCGCTCCGGACCCTTCACCCTGCCGTCGGTCTCGACGATCTCAGCCTTGTCGCCGTCGCTGTTGTGCAGGTGCAGCAGCAGCAGACCGAGGTCCGGCGTAGCAGTTGCGGTGCTGTCGCGGGTGATGCCGAGGCGTCCGGGGACGTCCAGGCTCAGCAGCGACGGACCGTCGACCCCGGCGGCCGCCGGCAGCGACGGGCTGGTGACCTTGACCGTCGGGTGCGCCACGTCGAAGCTCAACGGGCCGACGGTGTCGAGCGTTGACCCGAGGTCGTCGAGGCTGATGGTCTGCACCGTGTAGCTGATGGTGGTGCTGCCCGCGGGTAGGCCGAGAGCCTTGACCGAGACCGGCAACACCATCGCGTTGCTGTTGAACACGTTGCTGTCCGTCGAGCCAGGCACCCCGTTGAGGAACTGGTCGTCGACGACGTCACCGGTGGCCAGGTCGAAGGTCTCCGCCACGTCGATGTCGGTGTTCGGGGCGATCCGGGTCACGTCGATCTCCCGGTCGGGCTTGCCGTCACCATTGGTGTCGATCGTCACGACGGCCGCAATCTCACCGCTGACGCCACGGGCGGTCGGGTTGAAGGACGGGCTGATCCAGGTGCCGAAGGTGGTGAGGGCAATTCCCACCACGTCCTTGGTCGGGTCGGCGCCGGTCGACGTCGCCCCGACGTACTGGAGGTCACCAGCGCGCTGGGACGGGAAATGCAGGCACAGATTGAGCTGCGTCGCGGCACACGGGGCCAACTCCGGGCTGCTGGCCTGCAGCTGGAAACCACCGATCAGGCTGTTGACGCTATCCGGCTGGCCGAGCGGGCCGTTGGCCACCGGGGTGCCGGCAAGCTTGACGGCGCCGGTCGACAGCGTGCTGCTGCCGGGTGTGCGCGTCGTGCTGCCGAGGTGCTCCGGCGCGTGCATTTCCGAGGCGGGCCGGACGGCGACCGCGGCCGGGAGCCGCAACGTGCGGCCGGCGGCTGGCGTCATCAGGATCCGGCCGTTCTCCTCCGCGACGAAGTCGCGCGGCAGACCGAGCTGGTTGAGCTCGACGGTCGGGTCCGGGGTCTTGCGCAACGCCGCCACGTCCGACACCCGCATCGTGACGGTGAAGTTGGCGACACCGGGGCCGCCACGGCGGGCCGCCGGGACGGTGATGCGCCTGGGCACCTCGAAGGTGACGCCCGGGACGTCCTCGGCCGAGGCGTAGGACAGCCGGTAACGCACCGGGCGCTCACCGAAGTTCTCCACCCGGACGATCTTCTTGCGGCTGAGCCCGTCGGTGGCCGCGACCGGACCGAAGCCCAGCCCGACCGAGCCGGAGCCGTCCTGGACGAACGCGAGCACCGAGCTGCCGACCGCGTCGAACCCGTCGATGCGACCCGCGCCGACCCGGCCGACGCCGTACTCGATGCCCTTGCCCTGGCCGTC
>JAYSQK010000181.1:0-3585 GCA_043721555.1 Frankiales bacterium | reverse complement strand
GAGACGACGTCGACCATCTCCCTCGCCGCCCTGGAAGGCGCGCTGGAGGCAGAACAGCACGGCGCCGGTGAACCGGGGCCCGAACCGGCCGACTCAGGTGCGCTCGAGGCCTTGCCGCCCGGGTCGGCGCTGCTGGTGGTCAAGCGTGGCCCGAACGCCGGCAGCCGCTTCCTGCTCGACGCCGATGTGACGACGGCCGGCCGGCACCCCGACAGCGACATCTTCCTCGACGACGTGACGGTGTCCCGGCGGCACGCGGAGTTCGTCCGCGAAGGTGGCAGTTTCCTGGTGCGCGACGTCGGCAGCTTGAACGGCACCTACCTCAACCGCGCGCGCATCGACGCGGCCGGGCTGGCCGGTGGCGACGAGGTCCAGATCGGTAAGTACCGGCTCGTCTTCCTGACCGGCTCCCGGGCCGGCGAGGTCGGCTGAGGGTGACGGCCATGAGCGGCCTGCCGTCGCGGGCCTTCATGAGCATCGGCGAGGTACTCGGCCAGCTGCGTCCTGACTTCGCCGACATCACCATCTCCAAGATCCGTTTCCTGGAGGACGAAGGGCTGATCAAGCCCGAGCGGACGGCGTCGGGTTACCGCAAGTTCAGCCGCGAGGACCTCAGCCGGCTGCGCTACGTCCTTGGCGCGCAGCGCGACCACTACCTGCCGCTGCGGGTGATCAAGGAGCATCTGGACGCCATCGACCGGGGGCTGGAGCCGCCGGCGCTCGGCGGCACGGGGCCTCGGGTCCCACGGGCGTTGGTCGCCGCCGAGGGCCTACCCAGTGCCGAGTCGTTCCGGCCGGCCGCGAGTGAGATCAGGCTGTCCAAGCGGGAACTGCTCGAGGCGGCCGGTCTGCAGGCCGAGCAGTTGGAGCAGTTGGAGCAGTACGGCCTGCTCGCCCCCAGGCCCGGTGGCAGCCACTACGACGGCGATGCGCTCGTCGTCGCCAAGACGGTGGCCGAGATGGGCCGCTTCGGCATCGAGGCCCGCCACCTGCGGATGTTCAAGGCGGCCGCCGAGCGCGAGATCGGACTCGTCGAGCAGGTCGTGACCCCGCTGGTGCGGCAACGCAACCCCGAAGCCCGCGCCCGGGCCGACGAGGTCGCACGGGAGCTGGCGGCTCTGTCGGTCAAGCTGCACGCGACGCTCGTCCGGGCCGGGCTCGCTCCCGGACTCCGGCGCTGACCGAGACCGCTTGCGGGCGGTGCCAGCGCGGTAGGGTCGGCAAGGACGCGCAGGGCCGACCGGGTCCGGTCGCCAGCGCGAGCAGGAGGTCCCGGTGGACGAGCACGAGGGCAGCACGCTGACCGAGCTCAGTGTGGTGGGGGTGCGGGTCGAGTTGCCGTCCCAGCAGCCGATCGTGCTGCTGAAGGAGGCGGCCGGCGATCGATACCTGCCGATCTGGATCGGGGCGGTCGAGGCGACCGCCATCGCCTTCGCACAGCAGGGTGTCGTCACCGCCCGGCCGATGACCCACGACCTGCTTCGCGACCTGCTGGGCGCGCTGGACCGACCGCTGCGGACCGTCACGATCACCGGCCTGCGCGACGGGGTCTTCTACGCCGAGTTGGGCTTCGACGGGGGCGTCACGGTCAGCGCCCGGCCGTCGGACGCGATCGCTCTCGCGATGCGCACCGGCGCGGTGATCCGCAGCGAGGAGGCCGTCCTGGTCGAGGCCGGCATCGCCATCCCGGACGAGCAGGAGGACGAGGTGGAGAAGTTCCGCGAATTCCTCGACACGATCACCCCGGAGGATTTCGACAGCGGGTCCTGACCCTCAGGTCGACGTCGAGGGTGGCAACTCGCCGGGCCGAGGACGTTGACCCTCCGGTCGAGCCTGCCTAGCGTCCGGCTCCACACGCACGGTCACTGTTGTCGAGGGAGGCGAGCCGATGGACCACGAGCCACCGGTGGTCAGCGCGCCCGGGCAGTCGGACCGACCAGGGCTGGCCCTGCAGGGGTCGCTGTTCGACGATCTGCCGTTGGCCGAGCAGCCCGGTGTCCAACCCGAGGACGTCGGCTACCGCGGCCCAACCGCCTGCTCGGCGGCCGGCATCACCTACCGCCAGCTCGACTACTGGGCCCGGACCGGGCTGGTCGAGCCCAGCGTGCGCGAGGCCTCCGGGTCAGGCACCTCACGGCTGTACTCCTTCCGGGACATCCTGGTCCTGCGGATCGTCAAGAAATTGCTCGACGCGGGCGTCTCGCTGACCAACATCCGCACCGCGATCGCCACGCTGCGCGACCGGGGAGTCGAGACGCTGGGGCAGATCACGCTGATGAGCGACGGCACCACGGTGTATGAGTGCACGAGCACCGACGAGGTGGTCGATCTGCTGCAGGGCGGCCAGGCCGTCTTCGCGATCGCCGTCGGCCGGCAGGTCCGCGACGTCGAGGGCAGCCTCGCGCACTTCCCGGCCGAGCGGGCCCACGCCGACGTCCCCGTGGTCCAGGCCGCCGACGAGCTCGCCAGCCGGCGCCGCCGGCGGACCACCGCCTGACCACACCAGCGGCCGCGCCTGGACCGGCGCGTCACGGTCAGCCGTTTCGGCGGCGCGCTGCTAACCTGGTCACGCCGACGACCCCACGCGGGAGAGTCCCACCGCAGCCAGCGGCGGGCGCCGAAGGAGCATCTCTCCCCGCCAATCTCTCAGGCCAGCAGACCGCGTGGAGTGGGCAGCTCTGGAAAGCGGGTCGCGCACGCGCGGCGGCCCCACCGACGGTGCAAGCCCGCCTGGCGGGTGAAGCTCTCAGGTCCCATAGACAGAGGGGGAGGCCTCCCGCGGCCCGCGCTCCTGCGGTCCGTCCCGCCGACGCCGCCGTACAGGTGCGCGAGGAGACCTCCGATGACCTCACCGCTGGGCACTGCACCGTCATTCCTCCCGCTGGCCGAGCTGGAAGCTGCGGCGCCCTTCGCCGCCCGGCACATCGGTCCGAGCGCGGACGAGCAGGCCAAGATGCTCGCCGTCCTGGGGCACGGATCGCTGACCGAGCTCGCCGAGGCCGCGGTCCCCGAGGTGATCCGGGCCACCCAGGGCCTGGACCTGCCGCCGGCCGCTTCCGAGGCCCAAGTGCTCGCCGAGCTTCGCGGGCTGGCCGCGCGGAACCGGGTCACGACCCCGATGCTCGGCCTGGGCTACGCCGGCACGCACACCCCGCCGGTGATCCTGCGCAACGTGCTGGAGAACCCGGCCTGGTACACCGCCTACACGCCCTACCAGCCGGAGATCAGCCAGGGCCGGCTGGAGGCGCTGCTGAACTTCCAGACGATGGTCGCCGACCTGACCGGGTTGCCGACCGCCAACGCGAGCCTGCTCGACGAGGCGACCGCCGCCGCCGAGGCGATGACGCTGTGCCGCCGGCAGAGCAAGGCGCCGGCCGAGGCGGTGTTCCTCATCGACGCCGATTGCCACCCGCAGACGATCGCGGTGGTGCAGACCCGCGCCGAGCCGCTGGGGCTGTCGGTCCGGGTCGTCGACCTGGCGGCTCCGCTGCCCACCGATGAGGCCGTCTTCGGCGTGTTGGCGCAGTACCCCGGCAGCTCGGGCGCGATCACGGGCCTCGGCCCACTGGTCCAGCGGGCCCACGA
>JAYSQK010000180.1:0-2261 GCA_043721555.1 Frankiales bacterium | reverse complement strand
GCGGTCAGGACCGCAACGGTGGTACGGCGGGCGCGGCGGGGCGAGACGGTCATGACGTCCTTGGGTCCGAAGGGGTACGCCCGGTTTGCGGGCGTGTTGCTGATCAGCCTGGGCTACCCGACCGGCCACCACCATGGCCCGATGGGATGGTTCCGATCCGTTGCCGCGTCGCGGTCTAGCGCTCGACGTCGGTCGGCGCCGCCTGCTGCTGCTCGGCGCCCTCCTGCCATTGGTGACCGGTGCGGGTCTCGTGCCCGAAGGTCCGGCGCAGCGGCGCGAACACCCGCTGGCGCACGGTCGCCACGATGCGGTCGCGCCGGGTCGGGGATGCAGTCATGCCGGGACCGTAGTCCGGCGGGGACTGGATCGCTAGTGACCGGCTTCGTCCCAGGTGCGGCCGACGCCCACACTGACGTCGAGCGGCACCGACAGGGGGTACGCCTCACCCATCTGCGTCCGCACAAGCGCCTCGAGGGCGTCGCGCTCACCGGGTGCGACCTCCAGCACGAGCTCGTCGTGACCTGCAGCAGCAGCCGCGACCGCAGCCCCTGCGCCGTGAGCTGGCGGGAGACGTTGAGCATGGCGAGCTTGATGATGTCGGCCGCGCTGCCCTGGATCGGGGCGTTCAGAGCCATCCGCTCGGCCATCGAACGGCGTTGGCCGTTGTCGCTGGTGAGGTCCGGCAGATAGCGGCGGCGGTCCAGGATGGTCGAGGTGTAGCCGTCCTTGCGGGCCTGCTCGACCACGTCGCGCAGGTAGTCGCGCACCCCGCCGAACCGCTCGAAGTAGGCCGTCATCTGCTCCTTGGCCTCCTCGGTGGAGATCCGCAGCTGCCCGGCGAGTCCGAACGCCGACAGGCCGTACGCCAGCCCGTAGGACATCGCCTTGACCCGCCGCCGCAGCTCGGGGTCGACCTGGTCGACCGGCACCCCGAACGCCCGTGAGGCCACGAAGGTGTGCAGGTCCTCCCCCGTCGTGAACGCCTCGACCAGGCCGGCGTCCTCGGACAGATGGGCCATGATCCGCATCTCGATCTGGCTGTAGTCCGCGGTCATCAGCGACTCGTAGCCGGGGCCGGCGACGAACCCCTGCCGGATCTCACGACCCTGGGCGGTGCGGATCGGGACGTTCTGCAGGTTGGGGTTGTCCGAGGAGAGCCGTCCGGTGGCGGCGACCATCTGCTTGAACGTCGTATGGATGCGGCCGTCGTCGGCAACGGTCGGCAGCAGCTGCTTCTCGACCACCATGAGCAGCCTGGTGATCTCGCGGTGCAGCAGCAGCGCGTCGATGACCGGATGGGTGCCGATCAGGTTCTGCAACGCATCGGCGTCGGTCGTGTAGCCCGTCTTGATCTTCTTGGTCTTGGGCAGCCCCAGCTCGTCGAACAGCAGGGCCTGCAGCTGCTTGGGTGACCCGAGGTGGAACTCGTGACCGACCGTGGCGTAAGCCTGCTCGGCTGCCAGCTTGACCTGGTCGCGCAGCCGTCCCTCGAGCTCGCCCAGGTGCTCGACGTCGGCGGCGATGCCGGTGCGCTCACAGCCGGCCAGGACCGCGACGAGCGGCAACTCCAGGTCACGCAGCAGGGCGGTGCCACCGCGTCGTTCGAGATCCGCGTCGAGGGCCACCGCGAGGTCGGCCACCGCACGGGCCCGGACGGCAGCGTCGGCGGCCCCGGCGTCGTCCTGCGCACCGTCGAAGGACAGCTGCCCGTCGTCGCTCTGCTCGGCTCGCAACTCCCGGCGCAGGTAGCGCAGCGCGAGGTCCCCGAGGTCGAACACGCCCTGCCCCGGCAGCGCGAGGTAGGCGGCGAGCGCCGTGTCGGAGGTGAGCCCGGCGACCGGCCAGCCACGGGCGCCCAGCGCCAGCAGGGGGCCCTTCGCATCGTGCATCGCCTTGTGGACGGCCGGATCGGCGAGCCATGCGGCCAGCGCCGCCTCGTCCTGCGCAGTGAGGTGCTCCAGCTCGACGTACGCGGCGTCGTCGTCCCGCGGTGGGTCGCCGTCGATCGGCGAGGCAGCCGCGAAGGCGATGCCGAACGCGTCCCCGGTGCCCCGCCCCCAGGCGCCACGGACCTGCATCCCGACGCGTACGCCGGGCGGGAGCGCGGCCAGGAAGGCCGCCACCGCGCCGGGGGCGAGCACCCGGGAGTCGACGTCGAAGCCCTGCTCGGCCTCGGGCTCGACGGCCGACAAGGTGGCGTAGAGCCGCTCCCGCAGGACCCGGAACTGCAGCGCGTCGAAGACCTTGTGCACCTCGTCGCG
>JAYSQK010000179.1:0-1524 GCA_043721555.1 Frankiales bacterium | reverse complement strand
GTCCTCACCGGCCAGCGACGCGTCCAGCAGCAGCCCCGGCTCGACCCGGCGGGCGCCGTCGCCGACGGTGACCCAGGGCCGGCGTTCGACCGGGACGGCCGCGACGTAGGCCTCGCTGACGACGGCCTCGAGCTGGCCCGAGGAGTCGATCACCACCAGGGCGCGCGCGCCGGCGGCGTGCGCCTGCCGGACCGCCTCGGCCAGCGGCATGGAGGAGGGGACGCCGAGCGCGGGCTTGGCGAGCCGGGCGACCGTGATCCCTGGCAGCCGCTCGATGATCTTTGAACGGCGCAGGCTGGCCGTCGCCGCCGCGTAGATGTAGGCCCCGAGCAGGGCCGAGAACAGCACCCCGGACAGGCCACGGTTGCCGTAGCCGAACTCCGGCAGGACGCCCAGCAGCACGACCGGGACGACGACGAGCGCGACCACCCGCCCGGCCCAGGCGCTCGCCCGGGTCGCGCGTTCGGCGTCGCCGCCGAGCTGCCAGACGATGCTCTTGAGCACCCGCCCGCCGTCCAGCGGCAGCCCCGGCAGCAGGTTGAACGCCGCCACGATGCCGTTGGTGATCGCGATGCCCTCGCAGATGAGCTGCGGCAGACCCTCGAACAGCGGCACGCTGGCGACCCCGATGCCCGCGAGCAGCAGCGACACCATCGGGCCGCTGACAGCCACGGCGTACTCCCGCGCGGGCGTCTGCGGCGGTTCGGTGATCTCGGTCAGCCCGGCGAGCAGGGTGACCGTGATGCTGCGCACCGGCAGGTCGAACGCCCGGGCGACCAGGCAGTGCCCGACCTCGTGCAGCAGGACGCTGACCAGCAACAGCACCGCGAAGCTCGTCGCCGCGACGTACGCCGAGACGGTGCCGACCCGGTCGACCAGCGGCGGGGCGCTCGTGACGACGATGAACGCCGCGAACAGAAACCACGACGGCGTCAGGTAGACCGGCACGCCGACGACCCGGCCGATCTGGATGCGCCCCGGCGGTCGCGCCACTGCCTGCTGGGTCACTCAGTGAATCTATCCGGCTGCTGGGACCAGCGCCGACCACGCAACCCGGCCGAGGACCGGTTCGACGTGCCGCAGCTGCAGCCCGTGCGCGGTCGCGATGCGGCCAGCGGCGCCCCGGTCCGCAGCGACGGCGACGAGGCGGCCACCCGGGCGGAGCAGCCCGATCGCGACCGGCACGTCGTACGCCGCGACAGCGACGACCACGTCGGCCGGCGGGGCCTCAACGAGGTCGCGGGCGCAGCCGGCCCGCAGGACCGCGCACAGCAGCCGGGCGTCGCCCAGGACGGCGACCGCGTCGCCCCGGCGTACCCCGGCGAGCGCGGCGAGGACCGCGGCCAACTCGGCATGAGCGGTGTCTGACACGCTCTGCCCCCTCGGCCCGGCGACCAGCTGGATCTCGGCGAAGGGTGGCACGGCGGTGCGTTGGTGCTCGTTCACCTCGCTGACGGGCGGGCCGGCCCGGTTGGGCGCGGTCGCGCCGGGCTCCGGCCGGGTGCTCGACACCGGAGTGTGGGC
>JAYSQK010000178.1:0-6555 GCA_043721555.1 Frankiales bacterium | reverse complement strand
CGGGCGGCCCAGGCGAGCGCCAGGGCGTAGCAGGACGACAGCGAGGCGAGCAACAGGTCGGTCGGCATCGGACCGGTGCCGGTCCCCCCGACGTCGGCCGGCTCGTCCACGACGAGGGAGAAGCCGCCGGCTTCCACCTCGCAGCGCCAGCCGCCGGTCCACAGCGCCCGGGCGATCTTCGTGCCGTCACGGGCCGCACCGGTCCCAGCCGCGGCGTCAGTGGTCGTGGTCATGCGCGTGCTCATGGTCATGGTCGTGGCCGGCCGGCCTGACCGCGAAGGCCGCCGCGCGCTGTCCGACCTCGGCCGCGTCGAGCAGGCCGCCGTCGGCGAGCACCTGCTCGAGGGCCTGCAGCCAGCACCGGTAGTAGCTGTACGGCTCCGCCCGGGGGCCCGCCTCCCACGCGGCGATCCGCGCGATCAGGGCCTCGCGGAAGACGTCGTACGACACGACTCCGCTGTCGGTGAGCGCCATCGCCAGGCCGAACGCACGGCCCTCCCACGGCTCGGCGAAGACGAGTTCGCCGTTGCTGCGCGGCGGCGCGGCCACCCCGTCGAGGTCGAGGACGGCCGTCACGGAGCGGCGACCTTCGTCACGCCGACCATGTTGTCGCGGGTGACGAGCCCGGCGAGCTCCTCCTGCGACATCGACTCGGTGCCGGCCGGCCGCTCGGGCAGCACGAAGTAGCGCACCTCCGAGCTCGAGTCGACGACCTTCACCTCGACGTCGGCCCCGAGCTCGGTGCCCCACTCGGCGAGCACCGCCCGCGGCTCCTTGACGACGCGCGAGCGGTAGGCCGAATCCTTGTACCAGGACGGCGGCAGGCCCAGAACCGGCCAGGGATAGCACGAACAGAGCGTGCACACCACGACGTGGTGCACCGCCGGGGTGTTCTCGAGCACCACCATGTGCTCCCCCTGCGGCCCCTTGAAGCCGAGCTCGGCGATCGACGCCGTGCCGTCGGCGAGCAGCCGGGCCTTGTAGTCCGGGTCGGTCCAGGCCTTGGCGACGACCTTCGCGCCGTTCATCGGACCGACCTGGCTCTCGTAGATGCCGATGAACGTCTCGATCGTCTTGGTGTCGGCCAGGCCGCGCTCGAGCATCAGCGACTCGAGGGCCTCGGTCCGCAGCGCCAGGTCGATGCCCGGGTCCAGCTCCGCCTGCGTCACGTCGCGCGCTCCAGATAGCTCTCGTAAAGGTCCATGGTCAGGGTGAATGCCTCGCCGCCGTCGCCCCACAGGTCGCGGGCGTCGTAGGTGACGCTGTAGACGTGCTGGGGGTTCTCGGCGACGAAATGCGCTGTCGTGTCGGGAAACACCTGCGCGGGCCGCAGAGCAGTGACTGTCCCGGTGACGCCGCGAGCGTAGCCGGGCAGTCGGGTGTGGCCGGTGGCGGCGTCGCTGCTGGTCGAGACGCGGTCGCCGACGGCAAAGGCGCGGGGTGCGTCGATCGTGCGCAGGTTGCCACCTCCACCGCTCTCCATCGTCGGCTTGTGTGGCTCGGGATCGGCTGGTTCGTCGACCTTCTCACCGCGCAGGTTTCGGGCGCGGGCCTCGACGGCGCCCGCTGCCAGCAGGCCGCTGTCGACGAGCAGGATCTCGGCGCTCCCCAGCCAGCGGCCGTAGTAGTCGGCGAGGTACTCCTTGTCCGGCACCCGTTCGAGCGCGTGCCGGAAGGCGTGCAGGTTGGACGACGTGGCCGCGCGGTTCGCAAGCAGGGTGACGGCGAACGCACGCCCCTCCCAGGGCTCGTGGAACGCCGGCTCGCCCGGGTCGAGCGGCTTGAGCGGACCGAAATGCGCCGGCCTGCCGCCCATGTCGTGAACGCCGTCCATGACCGTCCTGTCGTCGAGGTGGAGACCCGCGTCGTACGACGGCCAGGGGTCAGGGCCGTCGTACGACGCGGGTCTGCGGGCTGAGCCGGTCGGTCAGACGGTCCAGGTGTTGAGCTGGAACGCGCCGGCCTTCCATGCCGTCAGCGCCGAGTCGAGCACATCGAGCGGGTTGAATGCCTTGATGCCCTCGATCAGGTCGTCCTCGCGCATGCCGTAGAGCGCGCCCATGGCGAAGCGGCAGGCGTAGATCTTGGCGCCCTCGTCCATCAGGACCTTGAGCTGCTTGTTCATCGACAGGTTGCCGGGGAAGCCCTCCTTGCCGACCGACGGGTAGCCGCGCGACCCCGAGCCGATCAGGACTGCCGGGCCGTAGAGGACGATGCTGACGTCGAAGCCCTTGCGCACCAGGCGGGTCGAGGTCAGCAGGTTGACCAGCGCGACGGAGCCCTCGAAGGGCACCGAGTGGATGAAGACGAACGCCTTCTGACCGGGCTCGGCCTGGATGTCGGGGAAGACCTTCTCGCTCGTGTCGTAGAGGACGTCGCCCTCGACGGGCTTCGGGATGTCGACGGTCTTGGTGGTCATGCGGTGTGCCTCCTGGGCCGGGTGGGTGAGCTGACGAGACGGGTTGGTGCCGTGCCGTTCACGTGCCGTTCGGTCGGGCCGCCGGGCCGTTCGCCTGGGCAGGCGGGTGCCAGGTCTGCTGATGGCTGCCGGGAAGGGCGTTGGCGACCTTGGCCCGGAACGCGTAGGGAAGCAGGTAGAACGCCGGTGCGTAGATCTTCTGCCAGAAGATGTCGGCGCCCTTGGGGGTGGGTGCGGTGAGCCCGTTCGCACGGGCGACCTTGGCTTGGGCCACAGCGAGCAGGTGGTATTCGGAGGTGCTCCGGAGCCACCGGGTGAACGACTGCCGCTGCCCGCTCACAGCTTGGTCAGCGCGTTCTGCGCGGCCAGCGCGATCGGCTCGTTGAGTGCCCCGATCGGCGGCGAGTAGACGTTCTCCATCGTGGCGAGGTCGCGCAACGTGATGCCGGTGCGCACCGCCATCGCAAGGAAGTCGGCCCGCTCCTTGATCCCTTCGCCACCGACGAGCTGCGCGCCGATGAGCTTGAGGGTGCCCGGCTCGGCCAGCAGCTTGACCTTGACCGGCTTCATGTCGGGGTAGTAGCGGGCCCGCGAGATGCCCTGGGCCACGCCCATCACGAACGGCACGCCGAGCGCGGTCGCGAGCGTCTCGCTGAACGAGACCCCACCGATCATCCACTTACCGGCGACCATGCCCCACGGCACGTAGACCGGTTGGTAGGCGCGGCTGCCGCCGGCCGCGTTGACGCCGGCGACTTTGCCCTGGCTGTAGGCGTGGCTGCCGGACAGCCCCTGCACCGGCACGTTGGAGACGCCGTGCGGCACCTCGATGCAGTCACCCGCGGCCCAGACGTCCTTGGCGGAGGTCTGCATCGTCTCGTCGACGATGAACCCGCCGGCAGTACCGACCTTCAGCCCGGCGGTCTGACCCAGGGCGGTGTTGGGCACCTTGTGGGTGGCGACGACGAGCAGTTGGCAGGCGATCTCGCCGGCGGAGGTGCGGACGCCGCGGACGGCCCCGTTGGCGTCGCCGAGGATCTCCTCCAGCTTGGTGTTGAAGTGCAGCTTGACGCCCATCTCGACCCAGGAGTCCTCGACCGGCTTGGCGATGTCGGGGTCGGTGGCCATCGACAGCGCCCACGGGGTGGGATCGACCAGGTGTGTCTCGATCCCGCGGTGGGCCAGTGCCGTCACCATCTCCAGGCCAAGCGGACCGGCTTCGAGCACGACCGCACTCGTGACGGTGTCGAGGACCTTGTCCCACTCCATCGCCTCGCGGATGTTTTTCATGTAGTAGATGCCGGACAACTCGTTGCCGGGGACCTCGGGCTTGCCGTAGTCCCACCCGCTGCCGATCACCAGCGCATCGAACGGCACCTGCTGGCCACCGACCGACACCGTCTTGCCGGTCAGGTCGCACGAGTCGACCCGGGTCTCGTACCGGATGTCGATGCCCTGGTCGGCGTACTGCTGCTTGGTCCCGAGGAACAGCCGCTCGAAGTCCGGGATCTCCTTGCCGTGGACGTAGGGGATGCCACAGGGGCTGTACGCCGCGTCCTGGTACTCGGTGTAGACGATGACCTCAGCCGTCGGGTCGGTGCCCTTGGCGGCGCCGGCAGCACCAATGCCGGCGGCGCCCCCGCCGACGACCACGATGCGCTTGCCCACGAAGGGCCTCCTTGAACGTTGAGGATGGGGGACGAGTCGTCCACTATGTTGGACAGACACCGTCACCCCGGTCAAGACCCCCGGGCAGAAGTTGACGCGGACGAAACGTTTCAGCCGTGCTGTCGGCGGGAGGGGACCAGCGTGACCGAGGATCTCAGCAGGATCGTCGGCGGCATCGGGCCCAAGGTGCGCGGGCTGCGCAAGCAGGCGGGGCTGTCGCTGCAGCAGCTGGCCGAGCAGGCCGACGTCTCGGCCGCGGCGATCCACAAGATCGAGCAGAGCGGCATGGTGCCGACCATCACGACGCTGCTCAAGGTGGCCGGTGCGCTCGGCCGGCCGGTTGCATGGTTCGTCGACGAGGAGGTGCAGACCGACCCGACGGTGCACACCCCCAACGGCCAGCAGCGGCCGATCTACACCTCGCACAGCGGCATCGACCTGGCCGGCATCAGCGGCACCTACGGCCGCTTCAACATCGCCGGGGCGCGGGCGACCGTCGCCGCCGGCGCGAGCAGCGGGACCAAGCCGCTGGAGCACCCGGGCGAGGAGCTCATCTACGTCCTGGAGGGCCAGCTCGAGTTCGCGGTCAACGGCCAGGACTTCCTGCTCGGCCCGTGCGACGCCCTGCACTTCCGCACCGTCCAGCCGCACTCGTGGCGCAACCCCGGCACGAGCGACGCCGTCGCGCTGTGGATGGCCCTGCGGCCGCAGTAGCCCTATTCGCCTTCCAAATCGCCTTCCAGCTCGAGATACGTCGCCTTCAGCCGGTCAAGGACCGCTGCCGACGGCTCCTCCCAGAGCCCCCGGTCGGCCGCCTCCAACAGCCGTTCGGCGATGCCGCGCAGCGCCCATGGGTTGCTCTGCTTCATGAACGCCCGGTTGGTCTCGTCGAAGACGTAGGCACTCGCGAGCTTGTCGTACATCCAGTCGTCGACGACACCGGCCGTCGCGTCGTAGCCGAACAGGTAGTCGACGGTGGCCGCGAGCTCGAAGGCGCCCTTGTAACCGTGCCGCTGCATCGCGGCGATCCACTTCGGGTTGACCACGCGGGCCCGGAAGACCCGGTGCGTCTCCTCCTGCAGGGTGCGGGTCCGGACCGTGTCGGGCACGGCGCTGTCCCCGACGTAGGCCTCGGGTGAGGTCCCGGTGAGCGCGCGGACCGCCGCCACCATGCCGCCGTGGTACTGGAAATAATCGTCGGAGTCGACGATGTCGTGCTCACGGGTGTCCTGGTTCTTGGCCGCCACCCGGACTCTGGTGTAGACCCGCTCCATGTCCCGGCGGGCATTGACCCCGTCGAGCCCGGCGCCGTAGGCGTAGCCACCCCAGACCGCCCAGACCTCGGCCAGGTCGGCGTCGGTCTTCCAGTCCCGCGAGTCGATCAGCGGCAGCAGCCCCGCGCCGTAGGCCCCGGGCTTGGAGCCGAAGATCCGGGCGGTGGCCCGCCGCTCGTCGGTGCCGAGCGCGAGGTCGGCCTGCACGTGCTGATGCACGAAGTTGTCCGGCTCGGCGAGCGCCGCCACCATCCGCACCGCGTCGTCGAGCATCGTCACGACGTGCGGAAAGGCGTCGCGGAAGAAGCCGCTGATCCGCAGGGTGACGTCGATCCGCGGCCGTCCCAGGTCCTCCGCGGCGATGACCGAGAGCCCGGTCACCCGACGCGACGCCTGGTCCCAGACGGGGCTGACCCCGAGCAGCCACAGGGCTTCGGCGATGTCGTCGCCGGCGGTGCGCATCGCGCTGGTGCCCCAGACGACCAGGCCGACCGACGCCGGGTAGTCGCCGTGGTCGGCGACGTAGCGGGCCAGCAGCGAGTCGCCGAGCGCCTTGCCGACCTCCCAGGCATTGCGGCTCGGTATCGCCTTGGGATCGACGGAGTAGAAGTTGCGGCCGGTCGGCAGCACCCCGACCAGCCCGCGGGTCGGTGAGCCGCTCGGCCCGGCCGGCACGAACCCGCCGGACAGCCCGTGCAGCAGGTTGTCGAGCTCATCGGTCGTCCGGTCGAGCCGCGGGACCAGCTCCTCGCAGGCAAAGGCAAGGACCCGCTGCACGTCGGGGAGCTCGCGGCCCAGCACGTCCTGCTCGACCCCGACGGCCACCCAGCCGCGCCGGTCGGTCTCCTCGACGAGCAGCCGGGCCATCCGCTCCAGCTCGTCGACCTGGTCCCGCTCTGACTCCAGCAGCCCGTACGCCGTACCGAGGGCGCGCCGCAGCCCCGGCAGGGCGTCGCCGGTGCCACCCCAGGTCTGCTGGGCCCGCAGGATGCCGAGCACGAGGTCGACCCGGGGGGCCCCGGCGGGGGCCTGGCCGAGGATGTGCAGCCCGTCCCGGATCAGGACGTCCTTGACCTCGCAGAGATATCCGTCGACGTGCAGCACGAAGTCGTCGAACTCCTGCTCGCTCGGGGTTTCCGAGACGTGCAGGTCGTGGTGCAGCTGGGCCTGCTCGACCAGGTCCCAGATCTGCTG
>JAYSQK010000177.1:0-4630 GCA_043721555.1 Frankiales bacterium | reverse complement strand
CGAGGCGCTGGGCCTCTGCCTCGATGGTGCGCCCCGCCGTTACGGCCCCGGCGCCGGTGGCGACCTCGTCACCGAGCGCCTCGGCGTAGCCGCGGATCGCCGTCAGCGGTGTGCGGAGCTCATGGCTGATGGACAGCAGGAAATCGCGCTGACGTGCCTCGCTGCCGGCGAGGGCGTCGGTGAGCCGGTTCATCGCGCCGGAGAGTTCGGCGACCTCGGCGGGACCGTCCTCGGCCAGCCGGACATCGCGTTCGCCGGCCGCGAGCCGGTGCGCGCCCTCGGCGGCCCGGACCAGCGGCCGGGTCAGTCGGCGCGCGACGACGACACCGAGCAGGGCGGCCGCGACCAGTCCGAGCAGCAGCGCCAACAGCAGGCGCCGCAGGACCGCCGGAGTCAGGAGCTGCGCATCGGAGGCGCGTTCGAGCAGCAGCACACCGCCGTCGCCTAGCACGGGCTGCACCTCGACGAACACCCGCGAACCACCGAGCCGGCGTACGGCGGACACCTCCTCGCCACGGCCGGCCGCGGCAACGTCGGCGGGGTCCACCGTGGCCGGGCCGAAGCTCGTGCCGTCGGCGTGCACCCGGACGACGGTGATACCGCTGGCCCGCAACACGCGGCCGGCCGGCCGACCGGTCCGGAAGGCGTTCGGCACCGACGCGCGCGCCTCCGCCACCAGGATTGCCTCGCGCCGGAGCACGGCCCGCGCCTGGCCGTCGTAGGCGTGCCGGACCAACCCCAGCGCGACCAGGGCTGCGGCGAACACGGCGAAGGCCGCAGCGAGGCAGGTGGCCAGCGCAACCTGCCGGGTCATGCCGACGCGGCGGGTCACCTGGCGCGCGCCGTCGCGGCGTAGCCAACACCTCGGACGGTCTTGATGACGCCGGCCGCCTCGCCGAGCTTGGCCCGCAGCTGGGCGACATGCACGTCCACGGTCCGGGTGCCGGCCAGGGCTGCGTAGCCCCAGACCTCCGAGAGCAGCTGCTCGCGGGGGAACACCCGGTCCGGCCGGCGCAGGAGGGCGGCCAGCAGGTCGAACTCGGTTGCGGTCAGGGCGATCTCGCTGACACCGGCGGCTGTGGTCACGGTGACGCGGCGGGTGTCGGGTTCGAGCCGCACCGGTCCGGCGACGAGCGGCGGCGCCGCGGCGACGCCCTGGGTACGCCGGAGCACAGCCTTGACCCGGCTGACCAGCTCGCGCGGGCTGAATGGTTTGGTGACGTAGTCGTCGGCGCCGAGCTCGAGGCCCAGCACCCGGTCCACCTCGTCGTCGCGGGCCGTCACGAACAGCACCGGCGTCCAGTCCCCGGACTCGCGCAGCGCCCGGCAGACCTCCGTGCCGTCAAGCTCGGGGAGCCCCACATCGAGCACGATCGCCACCGGGTGCAGCGCCCGCGCGGTGGCGAGCCCGGCCCGCCCGTCCCGCTCCACCGCGACGCCGAACCCGGCCCGGGCGAGATAGAGCCGTTCGAGCTCGGCGATGGCCGGCTCGTCCTCGACGACCAGCACCAGCCCCTTGCCGGCCGAAGTCGGTGTCATCCGGGCAGTCTCCGGTACGTCGGGGCAGCGCCGCCGGTCGGCCGGCAAGGCTTACACGACCCGAACACGGCGGCGGGTGGAACGGCAACGGTGGTCCCGCACGATCAGGGCCTCACCGACCCAGGAGACCGTCATGAAGTTCGCCGCCCGCACCGCCCTGCTCGCCACCGCCGGGGCGTTGGCCCTGACCGCCACCGGCCTGACCGCCGCCGGTCTCGGCACCGCCAACGCCGACCCGACCAAGCCCGCGGCGAACAGCACCGCCGCCCATGCGCGCGGGTTGACCCCGCAGCAGCGGGCGACCCTGGGGTCCACCGGCCATCTCAGCGTCGTCCGGCACACGCGCAAGCACCGTGATGTCACGGTGCTGGTCCAGCGGGGGGTGATCGAGGCCGTCGACGCGACGTCGATCCGCTTGCGCAGTAAGGACGGCTACAAGCACAGCTACGTCATCAGCGGCGTCACGAAGGTCCGGGAGCGCCGGCAGCCCGTCGCGGTCTCCAAGCTGCACCCCGGCGAGCGGGCCATGGTGCTCGCGGTGACAACTCCCAGCGGGGACGTGGCGCGACGGATCGCCTGTCTTCGAGCCTAGGCGGTGCTGGGCAAGGACACGGTCACCCGAGCTCCGGTGGGGTGCGCCTGGGTGATGGCGACGTCGCCGTGATGCCGGGTGACGATGTCGTGGACGATCGCGAGGCCGAGTCCCGCGCCGCCCGCCTCGCGGGATCGGGACTGGTCGAGCCGGGTGAAGCGGGTAAAGACCGCCTGCCTGTGCTGGGCTGGGATGCCGGGCCCATCGTCGCTGACGACGAGTTGGCTGCGCCCGCCGTCCTCGGACAGCTCGAAGGTGACGGTGGTGTCGGCATGGCGTTCGGCGTTGCTGGCGAGATTGCCCAACGCGCGGGCCAGTTGATGCACATCTCCGGTGACTCGCGCGGCGCCCACCCGGCTGGTGTCGACGTTCACCTGGCCGCGGGCCCGCAGTTGCGACGCTGCTTCCAGCACCAGGTCGTCCAGGTCGACGGTGACGTGCGGCCGGGCCGGAACCCCTGACTCCGAGCGGGCGAGGAACAGCAGATCGTCGACCAGTTGCTGCAGGTCGGTGGTGTCGGTGAGGAGCTCCCGATAGACCTGCTGCGCCGGCAGGTCGTCGGGGTGGGCGAGGCCGATCTCCAAGCCCGAGCGGATCCTGGTGAGCGGGCCACGAAGCTCATGCGAGGCGTCGGCGACGAATTCGCGCTGACGATCTGTGGCCTGCTGCACGCGCTCGAGCATGGCGTTCATGGTGCGTGCGAGCCGTGAGATCTCGTCGTCGCGAGGCTGGACCGGGACGCGCCGATGCAGCGCCGACCCGCTGATGCCGGCGACCTCGCCGCGGATGGCCTCGACGGGGCGGAGCACCGAACCGGTCAACCACCACAGGAGCGTGCCGAGCAGGACCAGCACAACCGGGATCGCGATGGCGAGTGAGGTGGTGAGGACATGCACGCTGTCCTTGACGTCGTCGACATTCTTGCCGACCAGCAGCGTCCTCGCCCCAAAGCCCGATGCCACCGGTTGGGCGAGGACCCGATAGTCATGGGAGCTCAACCTGGTGATCGCGACGGTGCGGAAGACCTGCGCTCCGCCGAGGGTGAGCGCAGCCACGGCCGATGGCAACGATGCGACGTTGGCGCTCGCCGCGACGACCCGACCGTTGCCGTCGATCAGCTGCAGGAACGAGTCCTCGCGATCTCCTTCCCCGGGCAGGACACTGCCCGGGGCGTCACGTCCGACGGCGGCCTGCACGTTGTCGGCCCGCTGGCTCAGGGCCGCGTCGACGCCGCGGATGAGCAGGTGCTGCTGCACCGCGACGAGGGCGAATGCGCTGACCAGGAGCACGATCGCGACCAGTGCCGTTGAGAGCACCGTCAGTCTCGAACGCAGTGTTCCCGACCGGGGTCGACGGCTGCTGCTCATGACGTGTCCTCAACCAGTCGATACCCGGCGCCTCTGACCGTTTCGATGTCCCGCCTGCCGTAGGCCTCATCGATCTTGATGCGCAGTCGCCGGATGTAGACCTCCACGACGTTCGGGTCGCCTTCGAAGTCGTATTCCCATACCCCGTCCAGAATGCGCGATTTGGAGACCACCTGACCACGACGGCGGACCAGGAACTCAAGGACCGAGAACTCCCGCGCCGTGAGGGAGATCTCGGTCTCGCCGCGCCAACAGCGATGCCGGGCTGGATCCAGGCGCAGGTCACCGACCTGGATCGGCGCCGGCTCGCCACCCGATGTACGACGCAGGAGGGCTCGTAGCCGGGCGATGAGGACCGGGAACGAAAAGGGTTTGGTGAGGTAGTCATCAGCTCCGGAGTCGAGCGCCCCGGTCTCGTCGTACTCGCCGTCCTTCGCCGTCAGCACGAGGATCGGTGTCCAGTTGCCCTGATCTCGCAGTGTGCGGCTGATCTCGAAGCCGTTGCGGCCGGGCAGCATCAGGTCCAGGACCAGCACGTCGTAGTGGTACTCGGTCGCCCGCCACAGGCCCTCCAGGCCGTCGAAACAGACCTCCACGGTGAAGCCCTCTGCGTCGAGGCCGCGCTTGACCGTCGCCGCGATGCGACGGTCGTCCTCGACCAGCAGGATCTTCACGGTTGCCGGGTGTCGTCCATCGCCGGCCGATCGCTCCCTGCCATGGACACATGATGCGGTACGACGCCCATGTTCTCGCCACCGCGCGTCAGGTGACGTTCAGGAGCGGGCTCGACACTGGCCGAACGGTGTCGCACTCGGGCGGCCCACGCTGCGCTGAGAGGCTCAACATGAATCAGGCGATCTCGGTCCGCCCGGCCCGGACGAGGCTGATCGTGCTGGCTGTCGGCGTGGCGGTGCTGGCGACCGGCTGTGGCCGGGGGGGCACCGGGAGCGCGGCGCCACGCACCTTCACCGAGGCGGCCTTCGACCCCAAGAACTTCGTCGACCCTCGGGTCGGCGGCAACCCGTGGTTCCCACTCAAACCCGGCATGCAGTGGCTTCGCGAGGGCACCACGTTGGTCGGCAACCGCCAGGTGCCGAACAAGGTCGTGGTGACGATCACCGACGCGGTCCGG
>JAYSQK010000176.1:0-1778 GCA_043721555.1 Frankiales bacterium | reverse complement strand
ACCCGCCAGCAGGTCCCCGACGAGCTGCTCCGGGAGGTGCTGGAGAAGGCGCTGCACGCGCCGTCAGCCGGCTTCAGCCAAGGTCTGGAGCTGCTGCTGTTGCAAGACCCGGAGCGTATCGAGTGGTTCTGGCGGACCACGGACCCGAGCGGTGAGGCCGAAGCTGCGCTGGGCATCTCCTCGTGGGGGCCGCCGGCTCTGGTGCTGGTGCTGACCGACTCGACGGCTTACACAGCCCGGTACAGCGAGTCGGACAAGATCGAGGCCGGGTTGGACGACCCGAGCCGCTGGCCCGTGCCGTACTGGTACGTCGACGCGGGGATGGCCAGCATGCTTGTGCTGCAAGCTGCTGTGGATCGGGGGCTCGGAGCTTGGTTCTTCGGCGTGATGGAAGGCGAGCAGCAACTGCGGGAGAGCTTGCGTATCCCCGCAGCGCTGAGCTTCGTTGGAGTCATCGGACTGGGTTATCGCGCCGCCAGTGACCGACCCGCCGGGTCCGGGACCACCCGCCCACGTCGCACCCTGGACCAGGTGCTGCACAACCAACGGTGGTAAGGCAAAGGCGCGGCGCCGTAGACGCCGACGGCGGTCCCGTCCGTTTCGTCCGGCCTCAAGACTGCGGACACGACTCCAGCACGTGCTGCGACAACTGACGGGATTCGAGGATGTTCTACCATCTGGGTGGCAACCATCGGCGCGACGGACCGGTGCATGCGGTGCCGGTTGGGCAAGAGCGTGAAGGATGACGACCGATTCGGTTTCGGCTCTGCGACGGGTGCTCGCGCCGGTCATCCGAATCCACAGCCCCCACCCAGAAAGTTGGCAGCCAGGTGAGGCAGGGTGCGGTCTATGCCTGACGAGCAGCGATTGCCCGGCCGTGTAGCTGGCCCAGCCCGCGCGAGCGTTGTGCTGGCGACAGCTCTGGTAGTCATCGGGGTGCTCTGGGTGAGTTCTACCCTTGCGCACGCGGTCGTCACTCGCACCGTGGCGCCGACGCTGCTTGTGACAGCCGGCCGTACGCCGACTCCCACCGTGTCAAGCCGGTCAAGCGAGCACCTGGTCGTGCTCGGCGACTCCGTCGCCGCCGGCGCCGGCTGTAGCTGCCCGACCTACGCAGACCTGCTAGCCACGAGGCTCGCTACGCAGTCAGGGCACGCAGCAACCGTGACCAACGCGGGCCGAGACGGCATCACGACCGCCGACCTGCTCAGTCAGCTCAATGACCCCGTCATCGCCGGCGCGTTGCAGTCAGCCACGGTCGTGACGATCACGATCGGTGCGAACGACTTCGACGACGCGCTCGCAGGGCGCGACGATTGCGCCGTCGGCAGCGCCCTCTCCTGCTACAACGCGGAACTGACCGCTCTACCAGCGCTGCTGCACGATGTTCTCAGTCGCATCCACCAGCTCGCACCGGCCTCTGCGGCCGTGATCACCACGGGATACTGGAACGTGTTTCTCGACGGCGATGTCGGCCGCCTGCAAGGCAACAACTACGTCGCGACCAGCGACGCCCTCACCCGAGCGGTGAACGCCATCATCGCCGCGCAGAGCGCACTGACAGCCGACCGGTACGCCGACCTCTACACCCCCTTCGAGTCCCAGACACCGAGCAGGCTGACTGCCCTGTTGGCCGCTGACGGCGACCATCCCAGCGCGCAAGGACACCAGCTCATCGCCGACGTTGTCTACGACAAGCTCGGCTCGGTGCCAACCGCCAGTCGACCCTGACGAGCTGGGCCAGCACAAGGCGAGCCTGCCCCGCTGTGGAGCGCCCG
>JAYSQK010000175.1:0-4444 GCA_043721555.1 Frankiales bacterium | reverse complement strand
TGCCCCCAGTCGCGGACATGGCCGCCGACCTGCGGCGCCTGCTCGTAGACCGTGACGTCCCAGCCGCGCTGGACCGCCGCGAGGGCCGCCTCCAGACCGGTCGGGCCGGCACCGAGGACAGCAACGCGAACCATCCCCGCAGCCTATGGCCGCATCAGGCGCGATGCATGAGCGGCTCCCCCCGGTGCCAGCGCTCGATGTCGTCGCAGAGCATCGCGGTGTGGTGCGCCACCACGTCGTCGGCCGCGCCGGCCAGGTGCGGCGTCAGCAGCAGCCCGGGAGTGCGCAGCAGCCGACTGTCCCTAGGCAGCGGTTCGATGGCGAAGACATCCAGGGCGGCGCCGGCGAGCCGACCGGCGTCCAGGGCGTCGCAGAGGGCGTCCTCGTCGACGATGCCCCCACCGGCGGTGTTCAGGACGTACGACGACGGCCGCAGCCGGGCCAGCAAGCCGGCGTCCACCAGCCCGCGGGTCGCCGGCAGCCGTGGGCAGTGCAGCGACAGCACGTCGGCGGCGGCCACCAGCTCCGCCAGCGGCAGGGAACCCGCCAACGCAGGATCGTGGTGCAGCACCCGCATGCCGAAGCCGGCCGAGGCCCGCTGCGCGACCAGGCGGCCGACCGCGCCCAGGCCCACGACGCCGAGTACCCGGCCGGCGAGCTCCGGTCCGCGAAAGTGCAGGTAGGGCAGGTCGTCACCGACGTGCCAGCCGGTCTCGCGCAGGTGCCGATCGGCTGCCGCGATCCCCCTGCAGAGCGTCAGCAGCAGGCCGATGGTGAAGTCCGCGACCGACGCGGCGTTGCGGCCGGGGGTGTAGAGGACCGGCACGTCCCGAGCCGCACAGGCGGCGAGATCGACGTTGACCGGGCCGCCACGAGCGGTCGCCACGAGCCGCAGCAACGGCAGCGCCGCGAGCACCTCGGCGTCGACCACCTCGAGCTCGGTGACGAGCAGCCTGCACCCGCTCGCCGCCGCCACCAGGGCTGAGGTGTCGAGCGGCCGCCGGGTGACGCCCCAGCCGGCCCGCAGCACCTCATATCCGAGGTCACGCAGACGTATCACGCCTTCATCGGCGAACTCCGCGGTGACGAGGGCCCTCATCCGGCCATTGTCCCGCACCATCCGTTCGGGCCAGTGACATCGCCGGTGCCGGGCCGCAGACTGAGCGCGACTGCCTTGACCCGCGTCGCTCGCGAACCAGCGGAGGCTCTGTGCAGCACGACGGCTATCTTGCCGCGGCCCAGCGGGTCGTCGACTTCCTGCAGACCCAGTCGCCGATGCACGCCTGGGTCGTCGCCGACATCGACGAACAGGCCGGTGACTGGATCCCGGTCGCCATCGCCGACCGGGGCTACGGCGTGCCCCCCGGCACGCGTCTGCGCTGGACCGACACCGTGTGCTGGCGGATGGTCCGGGGCACCGGTGCGCAGGTCGTGACCGACCTCGATGACGATTCCCGGCTCGGCTCCGCACCCCTACGCAGCGAGCTGCCCATCTCGGCGTACGTCGGGGCGCCGATCACCGTCGACGGCCGGTTGCTCGGCACCGTCTGCGGGTTCGACCCGGAGCCGATGCCGCCGTCCCTCGCCGAGGTGCTGCCGCTGGTCCAGGTGTTCGCCGACCTGCTGGCCCACGTCCACGAGGCGAGCACCGCCAGCCGGATCGAGGCGGCCCGCGCGGACCAGGCCGAAGCGGCGGCGATGCGCGACCCGCTCACCGGCGTGCTCAGCCGGTTCGGCTGGCTCACCGCCCTTGATCGGGAGCGTGAGCGCTGCCAGCGCGACGGCGGCGGCCTGGCCTTCGCCAGCCTCGACTGCGACGGGCTGAAGGACCTCAATGACCGGCTCGGCCACGCGAGCGGCGATCTGCTGCTCACCAGGGTGGCGACCGCGCTGCAGGGCGCGGTCCGGCGCACCGATGTGCTGGCCCGCCTCGGCGGTGACGAATTCGGGGTGCTCAGCCCGGCGGCCGGCCCCGGCGACGCCGAGCAGCTCGCAACCCGCCTGCAGGCGGCCCTGCGCGACGAACAGCTGCAGGTGTCGGTCGGGGCGGCGTGGTGGGACCCGTCCCAGCCCGTCGAGACCGCCTGGGGCCTGGCCGACCGGCGGATGTACCGCGACAAGCGGGCCAGGAAGGCCGATCAGCCGGCCAACGCCGAACGCAGCGCCTCGGTCGTCGCCGCCCAGCGCTCATAGGCCTCCTGCCAGGGCGCCGGGTCGCCGGCCGGCAGCACCCGCGTGGGCAACGCGGGGGTGGCCGGGCTCGCCCCGAGCGCCCGCCCCACCAGCACGGTGCCCGCCTGCGCCGCGCCGCCGCTCTCGGCCCAGTGCACGTCGCGGCCGAGCACCCGGGCGAGCAGGGCCGGCAGCCGGCCGTCGGCAGCCGCCCCGCCGGTCACCACGACGGCTGACGCTGGTCGGCGCAGGGCCCGCTCGAGGTCGTCGATGTTGCCGCGCACGGCGTAGGCGTGCGCCTGCTCGAGGGCGTCGGCGACGTCGCCTGCGGTCGTCTCCGGCCGCAGCCCCAGCAAGGAGGTCGGGGGCTTGCGCTCCCAGGTCTGCTGCGACCAGTACGGCGCGGCCGTGACCGCCGTGACCTGGCTCGGCCCGGTCGCCGGCTCGGCACTCCCGCGCGGGACGAGCCCGGCCCACCAGCCCTGCACCGTGCCCGGGTAGCCGGCGTTGCCCTCCGCCGCCCAACGGTCAACAGCGGCGTGGGTCGACACCCACGGTCGGCCCAGCGGGTCGTCGACGACCGCGCCGGTGGCCACCTGCACGGGCGTGCTGGACCCGGCCACGACCGTCACGACCCCGTCGCCGAGGCCACCGACACCCATCGCGGCGAGCTGGGTGTCACCGCACCCGCTCACCACCGGCAGCGCGACCGGCAGGCCCCAGCCCTCGCCCAGCCGGCCGACCAGGCGACCGGCCTCGACCAGTGGCGCGAGTCGCTCGGCGCCGACGCCGCACTGCTCCAGCAGATCAGTGGCCCACCGCCGTCCGGCCACGTCGGCCATCGCGCCCGCACAGGCGTAGGACACCTCGGTGACCTGCTCCCCGGTCATCCGCCACAGCAGCCAGTCGTGCACGAACAGCACCCGCGCGGTCGCCGCCCATCGCGCCGGCTCGTCGTGCTGCACCGCGAGCAGCTTGGGCAGGGTCAGCTCCGGCGCGGGCCAGTGCCCGGTGAGCCGGTGCTGCCCGTCGAGCACCCCCGCGTAGGGAGCTCCCCGGCGGTCGCTGTTGAGCACCCCGGTGCCCAGCGGCTCGCCCGCGCGGTCCAGCAGCACGAACCCCTGCCGGAGCGAACCGACCGTGACCCCGGCGTAGTCGGCGCCGGGCCGGCCGGTACGGCGTACCGCGTCGGCCAGGGCGGATCGGCAGATGGCCTCCCACTCGGCGGGGGCGAACTCCACCCGGTGCGGGGCCGGCCGAAGGACAGGTGCCGCCACGATGACCGAGGCCAGCAGCCGATCCGGCGCCGAGGCGTCACACACCCAGGCCTTGACCGACGAGCCGCCGAGGTCGAGTCCGGCCACCAGGCTCACGGCGCGGCGTGCTCCTTGGCCCGGATGGCCCGGAGGTAGGCCGGCGGGCAGACCGTGGTCGTGTCGCCGAGCTGCAGCATCACGAGCGTCGCGCGGGCGGCCTCCTCGAGGTTCGCCGCCCGCTTGTGGGCCAGCTCGACGGTCTCGCCGAGGGCCGAGCAGCCGTGGTGGCCAAGGATGACGCAGTTGCAGCCGTCCGCGACCGCGGCGGCCCCGGCGTCGGCGAGCTCCTGCGTGCCGCTCTGGATGAACGGCGTCGAACGCACCTCGCGCACGTAGTAGGCGTGGTCGATCGTGAGCAGCCGGATCGGGTGGCCGAGCGCGTCGAGCAGCACCGAGGTCTGCGGGTGCAGGTGGACGACGGCGTTGACGTCGGCCCGCACCCGGTAGGTCGCGAGGTGCAGCGGCGTCTCGCTGCTCGGCCGGGGATGCCAACCGCGTACCGCGCCGTCGGCGATGGCAACGATCGAGAAGTCGTCCCGGGTCAGCTCGTCGAGCCAGCTCCCGCTCGCCGTCACGACACACTCGTCGCTGCCGGGCAGCCGGGCCGACAGGTTGCCGCCGCTGCCGATCACCAGTCCGGCGGCCACCGCCTTGCGGCCGACGGTGATGAGCTGGTCGACGAGGTCATTCACGGGCGCACGATCTCCTTCAAGCGGGGCTGCGGGGCCTCGAGCGCGTCGGTGAGCCGCTCGAGCGGGTGGGTGCCGGTGACGACGAGCTCGCCGTCGACCAGGTGCAGCAGGGCGATCGCCGCTGGGAAGCAGCCCGGGGCGAGATGCCCACCGCTGACGGTCAACTCGCCGAACTCCGCGAGTGCGTTGAGGTCGATTGGCAGCGGCTCGCGGTAGACGCCGTAGACACCGACCCGCCCGCCCGGCCGGACGGCCCGGAGCAGC
>JAYSQK010000174.1:0-5096 GCA_043721555.1 Frankiales bacterium | reverse complement strand
GAGGCGCTGGTCCGCACCGGTTGCGTGCTCGGCCTGGCCCAGGACGGCGGCTGGTGGGCGCTCGGCCTGGACCGCCCGGACGCGTCGCTGCTGCTCGGGATCCCGATGTCGCAGGACGACACCGGGGAGCGGCAGCGCGACCGGTTGCTGGCCTCGGGCCGGAAGGTGCTCGACCTGCCGGTGCTGCGTGACGTCGACACGGTCGGCGATCTGATGGCGGTGGCCGAGCTCGCACCGGACGGGCGCTTCGCGACCAGCGTCCGCACCATCCTGGCCGGCTTGACGTGACCGCGGCCGTCGATCTCTACGGGGCCGGGCTGCAGGCCGCCCATGAGCCGATGCTGCTGCGCTACGCCGACGGGACCACGCGGACCCAGCCGGTGGGGGCCTGGACCGCCGACGAACACGCCGGCGACGACAGCCTGCTCGACCGCTGCACCGGCGCCACGCTCGACATCGGCTGCGGCCCAGGTCGTCTCACCGTCGCCCTCGGCCTGCGTGGCCTGCCGGCACTCGGCGTCGACATCGCGCCGGCGGCCGTCCGGCTGGCCCGGTCGCGGGGTGCGCTGGTGCTCGCCAGGTCGGCCTTCGACACCCTGCCAGGGGTCGGCCGGTGGCGCACGGTGCTGCTCGCCGATGGCAACCTGGGCATCGGCGGCGACCCGGCGGGGCTGCTCCGTCGGCTGCGCGAGCTGCTGGCCCCGGGCTGCAGTGTGCTCACCGAGCTCGACCCGCCCGGCACGCCGAGCGGACCGGTGCGGGTGCGCGTCGAGCACGCCGGGCTGGTCAGCGACTGGTTCCGCTGGGCCCATGTGGCCGCGGACGACGCCCCCGACCTCGCCCGCGCAGCCGCGCTGGCCCTGACCGAGCAGTGGGAAGCAGGTGGCCGATGGTTCGCGGCGCTGTCAAGACGCTGAAGGACCCCACCAGGATGCCGCTCCCCGTCCCACCCGAGGCCCTGCGGGTGGGTCCGCTGCGAGCGGGCGCCTTCACCTCGCGGCTACACAGCGAACGGGTCGCGGCCCTGCTCGGCACCTGGCTGGGCATCACCTTCACCACCTGCATGGTGACCGGGCTGTATAGCCACTTCGGGCAGCACCCGCCGGCCGGGATCGCCTTCCCCAGCCGCCCGGTCGCGCTCTACCGCGTGACCCAGGGCCTGCACGTGATCAGCGGCATCGCCGCCGTGCCGATGCTGCTGGCCAAGTTGTTCACCGTCTACCCCAAGCTGTTCACCTGGCCGCCAGCGAAAGACGTGCGGCACGGCGTCGAGCGGGCCTCGCTGCTACTGCTCGTCGGTGGGTCGGTGTTCCAGCTCGCCACCGGGGTGATGAACATCTTCCAGTGGTACGCCTTCGGCTTCTTCTTCACCACCGTGCACTACTGGTCGGCCTGGGTCACGATCGGCGCGATGGTCGCCCACATCGGCACCAAGCTGCCGCTGGCCAGGCGAGGCCTGGCCCGGAGCTCGCTCGTGCTCGACCCCGAACCCGCCGGGCACGGCCTCTCGCGCCGCGGCTTCCTCACCGCGACCGGGGTGGCCAGCGGCGCTGTCGTGCTCGCCACCGCCGGGCAGACGGTGACCCCGCTCGCCGGCCTGTCGGTGCTTTCGCCCCGGCGTCCCGGCACCGGGCCGCAAGGGCTCCCGGTCAACAAGACGGCCGCGAGCGCAGGCACGCGAGGCATCGGCTCGGCGTACCGCCTGGTGGTGGAAGGGCCGACCAGGCTGGAGTTGTCGCTGACCGACCTGCAAGCGATGCCGCAGACGACTGTCACCCTGCCGATCAGCTGCGTGGAGGGTTGGAGCGCCTCGGCCAGCTGGACCGGCGTGCGCCTGCACGACCTGCTGCGCCTGGTCGGTTCCGACGGCGGACAGCCGGTCCGGGTCGACTCCCTCGAGCAGCACGGTCCCTACCGCAGCTCGATGCTCTTCCATCCGCACAACCGCGATCCGCTCACCCTGCTCGCACTGCGCCTGGACGGTGCGGAGCTGCACCCCGATCACGGCTTTCCGCTGCGGCTCATCGCCCCCAACCGACCCGGTGTGCTGCAGACCAAATGGGTCGGCCGGGTCGTGGTCCTGTGAGCTCCCTGCCGGATCCGGCGCCTAGCCCGTGGCGATGGGCCTTCTACGCAAGCGGTCTCGCGATGGGCGCCTACGGCGTCTGGGGCGAGTTGTTCGGTGCGGGCACCGATCCGCGACGCTGGATCACCCTGGTCGTCGTCGCCGCGCTCGGGCATGATCTCGTGCTGGCGCCGCTGATCCTGCTCTGTGCGATGCTCTGCCGGCGGATGTTGCCGGTCGGTGGCCGTGGCGTCCTGCAGGGCGCCGGGCTCGTGAGTCTGGTGCTCGTCCTGATCGCCCTGCCCGGCATCGGCCGCTACGGCGCGCGCGCCGACAACAGCTCGGTGCTCCCGCGCGACTACGGCCGGGGTCTCGTCGTGGCGTTGGTCGCCGTCGCCGCTGTGACCACGGTGCTGCTGGTCGTGCGGGTGTTCACCCGACGGCCAGCGGACGGGCGCCGCTGACCAGCGGCTCGACATAGCGGCGGATAGCGAGCGCCGCGGCCGCACCCTCGCCGGCCGCCGAGGCCGCCTGTTTGGTGCTGCCGCTGCGCACATCGCCGGCCGCGAAGACCCCGGGGACACTTGTCTGCATGCCGGCATCGGTGAGCAGGAATCCCGCCGCGTCCAGGTCGACGACGCCCTGGGCCAGCTCGGTGTTGGGCGACAGGCCGATGAACACAAAGACGCCGTCATAGGCCTGTTCGCGCTGCTCGCCGCTCTCGGTGTCCTCGAGCACGACCGTCGCGAGCTTGCCGTCGCCCTTGAACGCCGCGACCGTCGTGTGCGGCAGGACCGTCATCGCAGGGTTCTCGGCGACCTTCTCCTGCACCACCTTGCTGGCGGTCAGCCCGTCGCCGATCGTGGCGATCGTGACGTCGGAGGAGAATTTCGTGAGGAAAATGCCCTCCTCCCCCGCGCTGTTGCCGCCGCCGACGACGAGCACCTTCTTCCCGCGGTAGAACGCGCCGTCGCAGGTCGCGCAGAAATGCACACCCGCGCCGATGAAGTCCTCCTCACCCGGCACCCCCAGCCGGCGGTACGTCGAACCGAGGGTGAGCAGCACGGCGAAGCTGAGGTATTCCTTGCCGTCGCCGGTGCGGATGCCGCGGTACTCCCCGTCGACGACGAGCTCGTCGACGGATTGAGCAGTCAGGATCTCCACCCCGAACCGCTCTGCCTGCTGCCGGAGCCGGTCGGCGAAGTCCGCGCCGGTCACGCCCTCGGGGAAGCCCGGGAAGTTGTCGAGCAGCTCGGTCACACCGGCCTGCCCCCCGACGCCGGCCCGCTCCACCACCAGCGTCACGATGCCCTCCCGCGCGGCGTACAGGGCAGCGGTCAGGCCGGCCGGGCCGCTGCCCACGACGATCAGGTCGTAGAACGGCTGTTTGGCCTCAGTCTTCAGGCCCAGCTTGGCGGCCATCTCTGCGTTGCTCGGCTCGACCAGCGTCGAGCCGTCGGCGAAGCGGATGACCGGGATGATGCTCTTGCCCTGGTTGACCTGCTGGACATAGGCCATCCCCTCGGCATCGCCGTCCACGTCGACGAACTGGTACTGCACCCGCTGCTCGCCGAGGAACTGCTTGGCCCGCTTGCAGTCGCCGCACCAGGTCGTGCCGTAGACGACGAGCCCGTCAATGGAGGAGGTCATGTCCGGCAGATTAGGCCGGGCCGGACGCCGCTGGGGGGCCACGTCGTGACATCTCGGGGACGATTGCTCACAGCGACCTCACAGGCTGCGCTGACCCGGCAGAGAGTCAGACCGTCGATGCTTGGTCCATGGCGGCGACGGTGGCGGCGGATCGGGTCGTCCGACGCCCCGAGGTGCGCCCCACCCCCCGGTGGTGGCGGGACGCCTCAGGGGTGGTCGCCTGGGCCAGCCTGCTGATCGTCGTGGCGCTGTGGGTCGCCGGCCGCGGCGTACCGCAGCTCGGGCCGGGTGGTATCGGGTTGTCGTCGGTCGGGCGGCTCACCGGCCTGGTCAGTGCAGACCTGTTGCTGCTGCAGGTCCTGTTGATGGCCCGGCTGCCCTTCGTCGAACGCGCCTGGGGGCAGGACGAACTGGTCCGCCGGCACCGCCTCGTCGGGCTGTGGTCCTTCAACCTGATGATGGCCCACGTCATGCTGATCACGCTGGGCTATGCCGCCACGGCGCGCACCGGCGTGGTCGGGGAGCTCTGGACCCTCGTGGTCAGCTACCCCGGCATGCTCCTGGCCACCGCAGGCACCGCCCTGCTGGTGCTCGTCGTCGGCACGTCCGTGCGCCGCGCCAGGCGCCGGCTGCGCTATGAGACCTGGCACCTGCTGCACCTCTACGCCTACCTCGGCGTGGGGCTCGCGCTGCCGCACCAGCTCTGGACCGGTAGTGATTTCCTGGACCGCCCGCTCGCGACCGCCTTCTGGTGGACGGCCTGGGCACTGACCGCGGGCAGCGTCGTGCTGTGCCGGCTGGGGCTGCCGCTCTGGCGATCGTGGCGGCACCGGCTCGTCGTACGGGAGACCGTGCACGAGGGGCCGGGGGTGGTGTCGGTGCACCTCACCGGACGCCACCTCGACCGGCTGCCGGTGCGGGCTGGTCAGTTCTTCACCTGGCGGTTCCTGTCCGGCCCCGGCTGGACGCAGGGCAACCCCTACTCGCTGTCGGCGGCGCCCGATGGCCGCTCCCTACGGATCACCGCGCGCGACACCGGGCGGCTCGCCGCGCTGCGCCCCGGCACGCGCGTGCTGTTCGAGGGGCCGTACGGGCGGCTCACCGCTGACGTCCGTACCCGGCGCAAGGTGGCGGTCCTCGCCTCCGGGATCGGGATCACGCCCGGTCTCGCGCTGCTGCAGGAGATCGCCGGCCCGCAGACCGACGCGGTCGTCGTGCACCGGATCAGCACCGAGGCCGACCGATTGTTCGCCGACGAGTTGACCGAGCTGTCCCGCCAGCGCGGGGTCCGGGTCCTGACGGCGGTCGGCCACCGCGTCGCCGGTCGGCCCTCCTGGCAGCCGGCTGGGACGGCACATCCGTCCGACCGCGCGGCGCTGCT
>JAYSQK010000173.1:0-1964 GCA_043721555.1 Frankiales bacterium | reverse complement strand
CAGGTGCACCTCTCGGCGCCGGTCGACACGCTGCCGCAGGCCCGCGCGGTGGTCGTCGCGACCGACCCGGTCACCGCCGCCCGGCTCGTCCCGGGGCTGCCGGTACCACCGATGAACGGCGTGGTCACGCACTACCACCTGGCCCCGGAGCCGCCGGTCGCCGAGGCGGCGATCGTCCTCGACGGCGAGCGCTCCGGCCCGGTCGCGAACACGGTCGTGCTGACCAACGCCGCCCCGTCGTACGCGCCGGGACGCGTCCTGATCAGCTCCTCGGTGGTCAGCGGGGACAGCGCCGAGCCGGCGGTGCGGGCCCACCTGAGCCGGCTCTACGGCGTCGACACCGCCGGCTGGGAGCACGTCGGCCGCTACGACATCCCGGCTGCGTTGCCCGCCCAGGCCCCGCCGATGGGCCGGTTCACCAAACAGGTCCGGCTGCGCGACGGGCTCTACGTCTGCGGCGACCACCGCGACTGGGCCTCGATCCAGGGCGCCCTCGTCTCGGGCCGGCGGGCCGCCAGGGCGGTCCTGGCCGACGTACGCTGATCCGGTGGAGATCCGCCGGCTGGGGCACGTCGACTACACCGAGGCGTGGACGCTGCAGCAGCAGCTGCACGACGAGGTGGTGGCGGGCGCCGACGATGTCGTGCTGCTGCTCGAGCACCAGAGCGTCTACACCGCGGGTCGGCGCACCGAGCCCTGGGAGCGGCCGGCCGACGGCAGCCTCGTCGTCGACGTCGACCGCGGCGGCAAGATCACCTGGCACGGTCCGGGGCAGGTCACCGGCTATCCGATCGTCCGGCTCGCCGATCCCGTCGACGTCGTTGCCTACGTCCGCCGGGTCGAGCAGCTGCTCATCGACGTGTGCTCCGACCTCGGGGTCGAGACTGTCCGGGTGGGCGGTCGCTCCGGGGTGTGGACGACCGACGGCGCGCGCAAGCTGGGCGCGATCGGCATCCGGGTGGCCCGCGGCGTCACGATGCACGGCTTCGCCCTCAACTGCGACAACAGCCTCAGCGCGTACGACGCGATCGTGGCCTGCGGCATCCGGGACGCGACCGTCAGCACGCTGAGCGCCGAGCTGGGTCGCCCGGTCACCGTCGGCCAGGTGCTCCCGCTGCTCGAGCGGCACCTGCCCGCACTGTCCGCGACGGTCCGGAGCGGTTGACCCGACCGGGACCGGGCAGGAGCCGCACACCGCACCACCGAACCAAGGAGGATGTCGTGGGTCGCACACGTCGGGCTGGTCTGTTGGGCGCTGCCGTCGCCTTCACCCGCAGTGAGCAGGGCCGGCGGGTCATCGCGCAGACCCGCGCCCGCCTGGATACGCCGGAGAACCGCCGCAAGCTGCAGGAGACCGTCCGCAACCTGCGGGCGAGCCGCGGTCGCCGCGCGCCCTGACAGTGGAAGCCTGGCGGGGCCCGGCGACGTTACCCTTGGCGTGACGCAGATTGCCTCGGCGTGCACGAAGGGAGCCCCGTGACGATCGCGCCAGATGGCCGCAAGCTGCTGCGCCTCGAGGTGCGCAACGCGGCGACCCCGATCGAGAAGAAGCCGTCCTGGATCAGGACCCGGGCGGTGATGGGACCGGAATACACCTCGCTCAAGGCGCTGGTGAAGGCCGAGGGACTGCACACCGTCTGCGAGCAGGCGGCCTGCCCCAACATCTATGAGTGCTGGGAGGACCGCGAGGCGACGTTCCTCATCGGCGGCGACCAGTGCACCCGGCGCTGCGACTTCTGCAACATCGACACCGGCAAGCCGGCCGACTACGACACCGACGAGCCGCGGCGGGTGGCCGAGTCGGTCGCCTCGATGGGCCTTCGCTATGCCACGGTCACCGGCGTCGCCCGCGACGACCTCCCCGACGGCGGCGCCTGGCTGTACGCCGAGACGGTGCGTCTCATCCACGCCGCGCTGCCCGGCATCGGGGTGGAGCTGCTCATCCCGGACTTCGACGGCAAGCC